>LIIK01000007.1 GCA_001421095.1 Candidatus [Bacteroides] periocalifornicus
CCCCGGGGTATCGCTGGTACGGTTTGCTGTGGGCGAGCGGCTTGCTGCTGGGCTACTGGCTGCTGCTGCGCTTTTCCCGTTTTGAGGGATTCCCGCAGCAGGTGGTAGATAGGCTGGCGGTCTACTCGGCCATCGGGGTTATAGTGGGGGCGCGGCTGGGGCATTGCCTGTTCTACGATCCAGGCTACTACCTGGCGAACCCGGGGGAGATCCTCATGGTATGGAAGGGGGGGCTGGCGAGCCACGGGGGGGCGCTTGGCGTGCTGGTGGCGGTGTGGCTGGCGGCCCGCAAGAGCCAGGTGCCCATGCTGTGGCTTCTGGACCGGATAGTGATACCCATCGGGCTCATTGCCACCATGATCCGCCTGGGCAACCTGATGAATAGCGAGATCTACGGCCATGTAACGCAGCTCCCGTGGGGTTTCATCTTCGTGCGCGATGGGCAGACCCTGCCGCGCCACCCTACCCAGCTCTACGAGGCGGCTTGCTACCTGGTGATGTTCGTGGGTATGCTGCTGGCCTACTGGCGTTCTGGGTGGGTGCGCAGTCGTAGGGGGCTGCTGTTCTCCATGCTGCTCATCTGGGCTTTCGGCACGCGATTTTTCCTGGAGTACCTCAAGGAGGTGCAGAGCGGCTTTGAGGCGGGGTGGGTGCTAGACATGGGGCAGATCCTCAGCATCCCTTTCTTCCTGCTGGGGGTGGGCATGCTGTGGTGGAGCCTACGGCAGCCCGGCTGGCCCGAGCGGGTGTGGGAGGGGAGGGGGAGGAAGAAGGGGAATGGGAAGAAAAATTCTTAGAAGGCTGCCAATGGGTAGGGCGAGCACTCGCGTNGCTCGGCTTCGCCCCTACCTAGATCTCCGTGATCAGGTTGCTAGAATTGACTAAATGTTGTTACATTTTGAAATTTTCGATAGAGTACTTTCCACCCAAGGTAAAAGCGGGATGATAACGGATTTATGAGGATTAACAGACCGCTGTGTACGGGTAGATTTTATGAACCTTGTGGCACCATGGAAAGGAAAAAACTCCGTCTTCAGGATTTCGATTATTCTACTAGAGGAAGGTATTTTGTCACGATCTGCAGCAATTCTAGGTTATTACTTTTCGGAGAGGTGGTAGATGGTATTATGCGAAGGAATGAGGCTGGCAAGATGGTGGCTGATTTGTACTATGAGACCCAAAGGTATTTCCCTGATGTGCAATGCCTGGACATGGTAGTAATGCCTAACCATATACATTGTATATGGTTTTTGCGCAATGATTGTAACGAGCCAGTAAGAACATCACTCATAGAAATCGTACATTGGTTTAAATCGGTTACTACCACTGCGTATTCAGTAGGTGTAAGGAGGTCTAATTGGATTCCCTATGATCGTAAACTCTGGCAAAGGAGTTTTTACGATGAAATCATTTCAGATTCTATACATTACGAGACGATTTCGAAGTATATTCAGAACAACCCGTTAAATTGGGTTTCGGATGATTACTATAAAGCTTGCTAGGGGAGGAGCTGAGCGTAGCGGGTGTTCTCCTTTCAAGGCTGAAAGAGAAGAATCGTCCTGTTTAAACGTTGGTTTGATAGGAACGATCACTTTGGATAGTTGTGAAATTTGTCTAGATTGAGTCTCATGAGGAGACGTTCTGGCATTCTTCGGAGATTAAGCATTTCGCTAGTGTTTCAGCGAACTCTGAGGTTTAGATTGTTCTTGGTAGGGGAGAAGCCGAGCAACACGAGTGCTCTCCCTTCAAAGTGAAGTGCGAGTGGAGTCCATTTTATAAACAGCTTTCTATGAAGAGCCTATTTTATCTATCTACCTGTTTTCTTTTCCTCCTATCCGCCTGCCGCTCAGGCTCTAATGGCCGTAGTACCCTCCTGCCGAACATCACGGGCAAGCCGGGGCAGATACTGGTGGTGGCGCCGGTGCAGATTAAAGACACCCCACTGGCCGACTCGCTGCGCGCGGTGCTGGGGGCCGAGTACCCCATGATCCCGCAGCACGAGCCGGCATTCGACCTCACCTTCATCCCCGAGAGCGCGTTTGACAGGGTGCTGCAGCCTTTCCGCAACATCCTTTTCATCCGTACTTCGCCCGATAGCGCGCAGAGCAGCCTTAGGCTGGCCACTGACAAGTGGGCGGCGCCGCAGAGCGTGGCCTACCTCTCAGGGCCCAATATCGATTCGCTGGCGGCCTGGGTGGGTACGCATGCCTACACGCTCTACCAGACCTTTACGGAGGCGGAGCAGAAGCGGCTCATGGAGGGCTACCGAAAGGTGCACAATGCGGATCTGAGCAGCCTGGTGGCCAAGCGGTTCGGGGTGTGGATGGATATCCCCAGCGGATTTGCCACGCGGGTAGACAAGCCCGACTTCTGCTGGCTATCGCTGGAGACCAAGGACATTAGCCAGGGGATTTTCGTCTACGAGTGGGGCAAT
This sequence comes from Candidatus [Bacteroides] periocalifornicus, assembly GCA_001421095.1. GTDB lineage: Bacteria > Bacteroidota > Bacteroidia > Bacteroidales > CAJPTX01 > Bacteroides_D > Bacteroides_D periocalifornicus. The sequence goes on from LIIK01000007.1 coordinate 2,435, forward strand.
TTTGGCAGCCCATTTGCGCCCGATACGCTGGTGGCGCACCAGAACTACTACACCCATCGCGATGTGCCGGGCCCGAGCCCGAACAGCTACATGCAGGTGGCAGAGGTGATACCGCCCGAGGTGCAGGCGCTGCGGTTCGGCGGCGACACGCTGGTGCGCATGCGCGGCCTCTGGGATGTGCGGGGCCACGCGATGGGCGGGGCCTTCGTGAGCTACTCGCACCTCTCGGCCGATGGGCTGCGGGTCATCACCACGGTGGGCTACATCTACGCCCCGCGCTTCAAGAAGCGCGAGTACATGCGCCAGCTGGAGGCCGTGCTGCTGGGGCAGGTGGGGGAGGATTGAGATAAGTGTCGAGCGCTCGCCCTTCTGCGTGAAAATCAGTTTTTTCTATTCTCCTTTTTAGCATCAATATTCCCATGCCCAATACCCCAATTTACACTGAAGATACCATCCAAACCCTGGAGTGGTGGGAGCACATCCGCCGTCGGCCAGGGATGTACATCGGCAAGCTGGGCGATGGCTCCCAGCCAGACGACGGGATCTACGTTCTGCTGAAAGAGGTGTTTGACAATTCGCTCGACGAGCATATGATGGGCCACGGCAAGCGGATCGACGTGACGCTGGATGCTGAGACGGGCGTGGTGACGGTGCGTGACTACGGGCGCGGTATCCCCCTGGGCAGCGTGGTGGATGTGGCCAGCAAGATGAACACCGGGGCAAAGTACGAGAATGGCGTGTTCAGCAAATCGGTGGGGCTAAATGGGGTGGGTATCAAGGCGGTAAATGCGCTCTCCATCCACTACCAGCTCTCCAGCTACCGCGATGGCAAGTGCGCCCGCGCCACCTTCAGCAAGGGCCTGCTGGAGGATTTCGCCGAGGCTGATGCCCCTGGAGAGAAGAACGGCACCTACACCCGATTCCAGCCTGACCCTGAGCTGTTCAAGGGCTACAGGTACGATCCCGATATAGTGATAGCCCTGCTCCGCGGCTACACCTACCTGAACACCAAGCTTACGGTGACGCTGAATGGGCAGGAGTACCACTCAGACGGCGGCCTGCTCGACCTGCTGAGCGAGAGCATGGCGCGAGAACCGCTCTACGAGCCTGTGCACCTGGTGGGCGAGGATATCGAGATCGCCTTTACCCACCGGGATTCATACGGCGAGGATTACTACACCTTTGTGAACGGGCAGCGCACCACCCAGGGCGGCACGCACCTCTCTGCGTTCCGCGAGGCGCTGGTACGCACCATTAAGGATTTCTACCACAAGGATTTCGACCCGGAAGACATACGGATGTCGGTGGTGGGCGCGCTGAGCATCAGGGTGCAGGACCCGGTATTCGAATCGCAGACCAAGACCAAGCTCGGGAGTCGGGATATGGCTGAGGGAGGCCCAACGATCCGCCAGTACGTGGGCGATTTCGTGCGGACGGAGCTGGACAACTACCTGCACCGCCATCCCGAGGTGGCCGATGTGCTGCTACACAAGATCCAGGAAAGCGAGCGAGACCGTAAGTCGATGGCGGGCATCCGCAAGCTGGCCAAGGAACGCGCAAAAAAAACGGGGCTCAATAACCCCAAGCTCCGCGACTGCCGTATCCACTACAACACGAATCATGATAGGGCTGGCGAGACGATGATCTTCATCACAGAGGGCGATTCGGCTAGCGGCTCTATCACCAAATCGCGCGACCCGAATGTGCAGGCGGTATTCTCGCTCCGCGGCAAGCCGAAGAACACCTTCGGGCTGACCAAGAAGGTGGTCTACGCCACCGAGGAGCTAGACCTGCTGCAGACGGCGCTCAACATAGACGAGGGGATCGACAACCTGCGCTACCGCCACGTGGTGATAGCCACCGATGCCGATGTGGACGGAATGCACATACGGTTGCTGCTGGTGACGTTCTTCCTGCAGTTCTTCCCCGACCTCATACGGCAGGGGCATCTCTACATATTCCAGACACCGCTCTTCAGGGTGCGCAACAAGAAGGAGACGCGCTACTGCTACAGCGAGACCGAGCGGCTAGAGGCGGAGCAGAAGATAGGCAAAGGGGCAGAAATCACCCGATTCAAGGGGCTTGGGGAGATCTCGCCCGATGAATTCAAGGAGTTCCTCGGCGAGGGGATTCGGCTCGACCAGGTGCACCTCTCCAAGGAGGACAGCGTGGACCAGATGCTCGACTTCTTCATGGGCGGCAACACCCCCGTGCGGCAGGATTTCATAATAGAGAACCTCCGGGTGGCCGAGGAGGTGGTGTAGGGGAGGAAGATTTTTTTTGATTCTGATTTACAATTAGTTGATATTAACTGGCAAGATTAACAGGTAAATTTTGTGGTTTAGATTTTATTTGCTAAATCTGCAATTGTTAATTCATCACATCATGTTTAAAGCGATGAAGAGGTATTTAGTTTGGTTGCTAGCAGCTATGCTGCTAGGAGGAAGTTTCTCTGGTTGTAATAAACAGCTTGGAGAAGAGAAGGTACAAAATACGTCAGTGGTTATGGAGCAAATGGGAGAATCGCAGCTTGCCACTCTCTACACTGCTGCTCCAGTCTTCGCAGTGGAGAGCCAAAGGGCGACCGCTCCTAGTCGAAATCCCTATGATTATGTAGGCGCAGCGCATAATGCAAAACTTGAGAAAGTCCTTGCTGCTGTGGCTAATGGGGCTTCGCTTGAGTCGCAAGTCGGGTTCAGTGGCAGTAGCCCAAGATTTGACGAGATAAAGCGTGCTATAAGCCCTGAGGAATATTTCCAGGATTACCCAGAGATTACGGGAAAAATCAAGAATCGGAAAGTTGCAGCTTGCGTAAGAGGCATATTTCGCGAGACGAGGTTGGGCGTAGAAAATGGACAGATTCGAGAGCAGCGCGATCTTGAGCTGTATGTGATAAGCGTAGAAAATCGGGTGCTTAGTACTGATCAGCTAAACGAAAAGGAGAAAGCCAATGTGCTTTCTATGGCTTCAACATTTAGACAGTCATCAGCTTTTTGGAGTAATCGGCTTGGCAATGCTCCATTTAATCCTACAGATGAGTTAATGAAGAGAAAATGGTGGCAATGGGTGCTGATTGCTGCAGCTGATGCGGCAGGAGGTTTTCTAGGTGCAGCAATAGATAAAGATGAGGAGGAAGTTTTTTCGGTCGAGTATGCTGCACACGCAAGTATAGTAGCATCGAAAGTTTTATAGAGTCTTTATTTTCATGATGATAAAGAGGCATCTCTTTTGCAAGAGATGCCTCTTTTCGCAATTAACTACTCAAGATGATTTTCTATGGAAGGTACAAGTAGCAGAAAATCTTTTTTGGGAAGGCTTGGCCTGTGGAAGAAGGGGTTAATAGTGTTATTTTGTATTGGATTATGCGGGCTAGAGGCTTTGGCGCAAGAACCCTATAGAGTTATCGGGCGTTGCGTAGATTCGGTTAGCGGAGGGCCAGTGCCTTTTGTCCACGTGGTGTACGACCCTGATGGGCATGGGATAGCTAGCGATATCGATGGGCGGTTTGAGGTGATGGCTGCACGGCCCGTGGAATGGCTTGAGCTGCATTGCCTAGGCTACAGGGTGCGCAGCATACCGGTAAAGCAGGCCGTACCCCCCGGGGAGCTCGTGGTGCGCCTAACACCAGCCCCTGTGCAGATAGGTGATGTTGTAATTCAACCGAGCGAATCGCCGGCTCTGCGTGTAGTGAGGGGCACTGTTGCGCGGCGTGGGCGATACAGCCCCGATATGCAGCCAGGCTACAGCTTCATAGCCTACTCTAAACTTACGCTTAGCGGCGAGGAGAAGATGGAGGATTTTAGGCTCGATGCGCCGCTTGCGCTCGCCGGGCAATTGCTGGTAAGCGAGACGCTAGTAAAGCATCGGTATGCAGGAGGAAGGCATTGCGATAGTATCATGGTAGCGCGAACGAGTGGGCTGAAAAATAGGGCATTACCGCTGCGTCCTAGCAGTTTCCAGTCGCTGAACTTCCTGGCCGATGAGGTGCACATACTGGGTGCTAGATACGTGAGTCCACTGTCTGAACGGGGGCTGCGGATCTATCGGTACCACGTGCAGGATACTGTGGTCAGCCTACAGGGTGATACCATTTATACTATAGCCTTCAGCCCGAGGAGGCCCTTTTCAACTATTGGGCTAACGGGCGCGCTATACATTAGCGTGTGGGATTTTGCCCCGCGGGTTGCGATGGCTTGGGGGCGCGGGGATGAGGAGAGTGCTAGCTATGGGTTTGAGGTAAGGCAGCAGTACAATGCGTATGGCGACAGCGTTTGGTTTGCCGATGGGCTACGGTGTGTAGTTCGCGTGCCAGACAGCGCGCTGCGTATAGATGTAGAAACGCACCTGAGGGATGTGCAGCTGGGGCGAGAAGCGAATTTGCCAGTATGGGATGTAGCTGACATGGCAGAGACTGGGGCGAATCCCATGGGCGATAGCCTGCTGCGGAATTACAGGGCTACCCCATTAACCAGAGCCGATACGGCCACCTACCGCGTAGTGGATAGCTTAGGGCAGGAGGCAGGAATAGATAGGGTGGTAAGCCTGCTAAGCCCACTGCAAGACGGCTTGCTCCCCCTAGGGCCGCTCCAGATCGACCTAGCGCAGTTGTTAGACTTCAACAGTGCCGAGGGTGTGCGAGTAGGGCTAGGTGTGGGTAGCAATACTCGTAGATTTCAGCGGGTGCAGGTGGGGGGCTATGGGGCTTACGGATTTCGCGATAAGCACTGGAAGTATGGGGGGCATGTCAACCTTAAGCTGCACGGGGCTTCTGAGTGCTATCTGAAATTTGGCTATTCTCACGATCTGGCAAGGCTTGGCGAATCGTCGTTGTATAAGCAAGGCCCCGAGCTGCTGATGGAGATTTACATGAACAGGGTGGATTACACCTCCACAGCTTCGGTAGCCTTTGGTGGTCGCATACATGGACGGCTACAGTATTGGCTTGCGGGACGTTGGGATAATGTGTACAATGCCTCTGGCCTAGGGTATCCTACCCTTCGTCCTGATGGATTTCTACAGGGAGATAGGGATGATTATCAGCTAGTTCGGGGTACAGCTATGGTTCGCTGGGCGCCCCAGAGCTATTTACAGCTTGATGGACGTGGGATTAGCGAGCTGAGGCCTGGGGATTTCTCGCTGGAGTTGGGCTTTGAGGTTGGCGCTATGCCACGGCACTTGGCGGAGCGCTACTATAGGCTGCAAGGACAGCTCTCCCATACAGCATCTTGGCTTGAACGTGGCAAGTTGCACTCAAGGCTTGGCTGGGGATTCACCGTGGGCCACTACCCATTGGCGCGAGGCTTCTTTAGCCAGGGAGGAGGCGGAAGCTGGATTAGCATAATGGCATTCCACGCCTTCGCCACTGCTCCGTGGGGCTACTACTACCACGATGCGCAAGCGGAAGGGCATTGGCTGTATGATGGTCGCCCGTGGTTGGCTCTACCCGTAAGCAAGAATTGGCGGCCTGGGCTTGCGGTGGCTGCCAATGCAGGATGGGGGCAGCAGTGGCATAATGTAATGCGGGCCGATGGGCATAGATATCCTAGTATGCAGAAAGGATTCTATGAGGTGGGGATGGGTATTGTGGGGCTGCTGGGCGAAATCCTCTCAGGAGGGGAAAGCTGTCTGCTCTGCTACTATCGGGTAGGCCCTTACATGAGTGGGGATTGGAGGCAAAATATAACGCTGGTGTTCACGCTGGCCAAAACGCTGGACTGATTTCTGAGTGTGAAGGCTCTTATAGGCCAGATGCACCTCTCCAAGGAGGACAGCGTGGACCAGATGCTCGACTTCTTCATGGGCGGCAATACCCCCGTGCGGCAAGATTTCATAATAGAGAACCTCCGGGTGGCCGAGGAGGAGGTGTAGGGTAATGTAACATCGCTGTGGTTTTAATCGTTTCAATAGCAAGTGGTCTTTCTATCACCTAGTGCCAGGGTGTGAAAAGTACTATATGTTTTCGGCCCGGTTGGTATGCAGGATCTCGGATGCCAAGAGAAACGATCGGATTGACAGGGCTATGGAACGTTACAGCCTCCTTTTCTTAAGCCTTCTTGCGATCCTTGTGTCGCTTGGAGGGTGCACTAAGCCCGAGGATAGAGTGGTGGGGCAAACCGTCCTGTTGCTCAATCATAACTATCTGCTAGTGGCTGCAGAGGATGGCGGTGCCGCGAGCGTGCGGGTTACCTACAGCGTGCTTCGGCATGGCAGGGAGAACCGGGTTCAGACGCTGGAGCAGACCACCCCTTGCGTTTTTGGTGGCGAACCCGTGGCGGTGTGGTGCGATAGCATCCATGTCGTTACACGCTGCAAGCATAAGATCATACAGAAGGAGTTCAGAATACAGGAGCGCTACGATGAGGGCGAGGCCAGTTACCTTGTGGTAGAGAATCTGTCAGATAAGCCGCTAACGTACTGCGTGGTTGGGAATTCCTCAGTACACTATTGGGATGAGGGCTACATACGGGAGTACGAAGAGGATAAATCGCTCGATCCTAGCCGGTATATCCAGTTCTGCCCAGAGCCCATCTACCGATACACTCCAGTGCTCTACTTCCTGCATCCAGAGCTTGCCCCAGGCGGAGAGTGGATAGTGGAAGGGGTATACCAGGTAGAACGGCCGTTCGCTATCCCGATGGGGCCTGATCGTTTCGGGGATTTCGTTCGGGAACAACTCCCCTCCATCCCTGAAATTGTTGAGCTCTACCGAAGGGAATATGCGGGTGAAGAATTGCTGTATGAGAATTATGACAAGCTCATGAGGCCGGATAAGGCTCGCTATCCATGCTCAATGCACTCACTCGACAAGGATCGTCGATACTATGGTACGCTAGCCCCTAAGGGGCGAATAGAGAACCGCGGGCAGATCAGTTTCTTGGGCTACCACGCGGTGCAAAACTGGAAGCGGGAAATCTACTCTTGGGAGGCGAGAAGGCCTTGAGTTCCTAAAGTGCATTAGGAGCGCTCGGGCTTGCCGTACGATACAAAGGGCGGGGATGTGTCAGAGTAGACACATCCCCGCCCTTTTTTACTTGTCCCGAGCTGGTGGCTAGGTTCTATACCGTCCTGTTTCTATGTCTTCTAGCCATTGCTGGTGGGCAAGGTACCAGTCTACAGTGCGCTCTAGCCCTACTTGCAGGGAGGTTTCTGGTTTCCATCCGAGGGTGGTGGAGAGCTTGGTGGGGTCGATAGCGTAGCGGAAATCGTGTCCCAATCGGTCTGGTACGTAGGTGATTAGGTTCTCGGATGGGCTGGCTGCCTGGTTGAGCCGAGTGTCCATGATGTGGCATAGCGTGCGAACCAGCTCTATGTTGGCTACCTCATTATGCCCGCCCACATTGTAGGTCTGCCCTGGCGTGCCGTGGTGTAGAATGGTGTCGATAGCCCGTGCATGGTCTGCCACGTAGAGCCAATCGCGCACGTTGAGCCCCTGCCCGTATATCGGTAGCGGTTTGCGCTTCAGGATATTGCTAATGCACAGAGGTATCAGCTTTTCGGGGAATTGGTAGGGACCGTAGTTATTCGAGCAGCATGAGATGATGGTTGGGAGCCCGTAGGTGTTGCTGTAGGCTCGCACGAAGTGGTCTGCACTGGCCTTGGAGGCAGAGTAGGGCGACTGGGGATTGTAGGGTGTGGTTTCGGTGAATGCCCCGGTTTTCCCTAGTGCCCCGTATACCTCATCGGTCGATATTTGGTAGTAGAGCTTCCCGTTAGGCTCTTTACCCCAGGCTCTTCGAGCGGTATCGAGCAGGGTGAGCGTTCCAAGGATGTTCACGTTGGCGAAGTGGAGTGGGGTGTTGATGGAGCGGTCTACATGGCTCTCGGCGGCGAGGTGCAGCACGGTGTCTATGCTGAAATCGCTGAATACCCGTGCTATTGCAATGGAGTCCGTTACATCTGCCTTCACAAAGCGGTAGTTCGGCAGGTTCTCCACATCTCTGAGGTTGGCGAGATTACCTGCATAGGTAAGCGAATCTACGTTCACCACTAGGTAATCGGGATGGTTATTTAGGAGGTGATGGATGAGGTTAGAGCCGATGAAACCAGCCCCACCGGTTACGAGGATGTGTTTTTTCATATCCATTCGGTCTCTGGGTAAATTACTCGAGGGAGATTCTGCGTTCGTGCTAAACGAGCCCGCAGAGTTGGCGATAGGCACAGAAGTCACAGCAGGGATTTCCGCGGTGCGCCGTGAAGGGGATACTTGCATCGAACAGCTCGCCTAGGGTATTGGAGAGCATGGATTCAAATTCGTGATAATAGGGGCTAAAATCATTGATCGCTTCGCTATTCCCCTTGTCGTAGACCTTTGGGGAGTAGTCTGAATCAGGGCACTGGAGAAACCAGAGCGCAGGGGAGTAGATGCCGCCGCTGGGATTGCCCTTTTGCATGAGGTAGGCGTATAGCATCACCTGGAGTATGTTGGGCTTCCCTTTACCTGCCGGTTCAAATACCTCGCTAAGAGAGGAGAAGCTGTCATTTTTGGTATCGTAGCGTCCTGTTTTGTAGTCCACTATCGCTATTCGCCCATCCAGGGTGCTATCTATCCGGTCTGCTCTCCCTCGAATGTTTACGCACTGCCCGCTGGGGAGTTCTAGTGATTCAGAAATCCACACCTCTAGTCCTTCTATTTTCGCCAGTTCTGGTAGCCGTTCGCTCTCCACCCTAAGGTAGTGCTGCATGAAGTGCTCTAGAGCCTGTAGGGTTAGCTCTTCTACAGCGGTTAGCTGGGCGCGAGGCACTTGGTGGGTGTGGGGATGTATGGCGAGCATGTACTGCTGGTAGAGCTCGTTGGCCCAGTTGGCCTCCAGCTGCGTTTTAAGGTCGCTGGGTATTGGAGAGCCAGAGTAGGGGTCGAGAAGGGCCTGGAGGGTGGCGTGGAGAATGGTGCCGGTTTCCTGTGCTGTGAGCTCTATCCCCTTAGGTTTTTCAGGCTCTTCAATTTTTGCCAGATGCTTGAAGTAGAATTGCAGCGGGCAGCTGAGGTAGTCTGATATTGCGTGGGGCGATAAGCTGCGAAAGGGTACAGGGGGCTCGGATGCGCAGTGCGGTTCTAGTTGCCCGCTGTTGATTTCTGCGGTGAGTTCTTGGGATGGATTCCCCATTTTTTCAGCAGTAATCAGGTAGCTTTGCAGGGCCTCTAGCACAGCACCCTCCTTGGGTACGAAATCTACTGCAAGCCGCTCGGCATAGGGTGAAAATACGTAGGGGATTTCTGGTGGAGGAGCGGTCTCTGTGGAGTATCTCAACTGGGCAATGTATCGGCTCGCTTCGCCTTTAGCACCCTCGCTGGGGTTGTTCACATAGATCAGGGTTACATCATCGGCATCGTCCACTATCGTCTGGTAGTAGTAGGCGTACATGGCTTCCCGCTCGGTGATTGTGGGCATGCCAAAAGCTCTTTGCAGCGAAGGGAGGATGAATGATTGCCGTTGGGCGACCTGTGGAAGGTGGTACTCATTGCACGAAAGAATGATAACCCGCTTGAAGCTAAGGGCTCTGGTTTCTAGGAATCCCATGAGCTGTAGCCCGCTGAGTGGTTGCCCGATGAATGAGGCCTTAGCATTGCGAAAGAGCTTGGGGAGTATTGAGAGGATTAGCTGGGCAGAGGGTGTGTATTCTATCCGTCCAAAAGCCCCTTCAAGCTTGGCGAGAGTTTCAGAGGTGGAAAGAAGGTACTCCCGCTCTAGGAGTGCCGCCTGTAGTCGTTGTGATTCCCCCCTATCATCGTTCCCTTCGTTGGCTACTATGGTATCTATGCCCTCACCCACCAGGGAGAGGGTGTACGTGAGAGCCGAGAAAAAATCATGCTTTTCGGCGAATTGTCCGTAGCAAGATAAGCATTCAGTACCATCGGCTGTCACATTGGTACAGTACTCAAGCTCAAGCCCTCGATTCCTTTCCGTTAGCCCTGCCAGGTAGCAGGCGTAAGGATGTTGGGCCAATGCAGTAACTGCGGTTGCAGAGAAGCATCCAGGTACGGTACTTGTAGATTCAATGGCAGCACCCTGCGATTCCTCCTGGGTAGCAGCGGTGCACTTGTAGGATTTCAGCAGCGTTAGAACCCCTTCGACTAACGAATAGGCTAGCGTGTTGCGGATAGGGTAGCCCATCGTCACATTGCACTGGGCTATGGCTGCTGGCAGTGCGCGGAGAACGGGCATTAGCAGAGCCTCATCTGCCAGGATAAGCGCCGTGCTATCTAGCCCGTTTGGTAGGAGCAGAGCCTCTTGCAGCAGGTCGTGGGCTATGTAAGCTTGCGCCAGCAACGAGGGGGATGATACGATGCGAATTTGCCTCTTCTCCTCCTCATGGGGGGCTTGTTGCCCTGGTTGGCTAGGCTGTATCCCCTCTTTGCCATCTTCTCTGCTGCTCGGCAATGACTGTCCGTATCGCCGTACATTTTCGCGAACGAATAGCCCCGATTCATCCTCAGCATCAGCCAACTGAGCATCGGTAGCTTTCCAGTAGAAAAGGGTATTCCCCTCCTTTTGGGCAGAGGTGAATAGCCGGTGCTCGCATTGGTTGAGGGCGTTAAACCCCACGAAGGCCAGCCGTTGGGGCAATCCTCCTAGCGTGTGTATTGCCGTGGGATTCACCCGCAGTTCAGCCGCTGCTTCCCTATATATAAACCCCTCATACCCAATACCATGCTCCTGCATGTACGCCCTCAGCTCTTGGTATATTACCCCGAGCTTTTTCCATAGGCGAACGTATCGTTGGGTGAGGTTCGCATGGTTGGCATCCAGCTCTGCAATGCGGAAGAATTGGGATAGGGCAGCCCTCTGCTCTGGGGTTAGGTAGTCTATCCGGTTTTCAATGGCTTTAAGCTCCGCGAGGTTTTTAAACAGCGCGCTGGTATCTACCTCGTACTTATCCACTTGGTCGAAATCGTGCAGCAGCACCTCGCCCCAGAAGTAGAAGTCGTCCAACGATTCATCGCTCTCCAGGTGCTTGCAGTAGAGGGAGTGAAGGTAAGGGAGTAGTTCTATAGAATCTACCACCCTCACCTTCGCTATCGCCTCTAGCGTGCTGCGTATTTCTCCCCAGGAAGGCAGCCATACAGTGCGCTTTAGCAGTTTAGACAGCCCCTGCACAAAGAACAGCCTCGCCCGCCCCGAGGGGAAGAATACGCAGCCGTTGCGAAGTTCCTCCGCCCCCCAGCGGTCCAGTATATCGGCAGCTACCCGATGGAGAAACGTTTCGGAACTTGCCATATCTTGAATGGAGTTCTACCACTCCAGCTTCTGCGAGAGCCACATGATCAGCCCGAGCACTATGAATAGGAACAGGCTGCCCACCAGCAGCGGGAAGCTTTCCATCTGTAGTATCACGTACAGGAAGGTGTAGAGAATCGCCAGTATCCCAGCGCAGATAAGGGTGGGGTACTTGCTCTGCACAAAGCCGCGCAGGTATAGGGCGATCATGATGGTGATAGAACCCGCTGCAATGAGGTATGACCATCCGAATGGAAGGTACTCCGAGACTGAGAGTAGCAGCGTGTAGAAAAGTAGAATTGCCAGCCCTGTGAGTACGTAGCCGATCATCGGCACCCGGCGCTTGGCGATGCTATCGATAAAGAAGAACGTCAGGAACGTGAATAGGATCATCAGCACGCCGTATTTCACCGCCCGGTAGACCTTCTGGTAGATATCCACGCCAGCCAGCACCGTAACCCCGAAAGTAGCATCAGAGTCATCGTAGTCTAGGCTGCGAGCCGAACCGTACTCATAGTCGCCATCAGAAGTCCACTCCTGCTCTAGCGGAGTATTCACGTAGAGTACAGACCAGCGAGCCGTGGTTAGGCTATCGGTTACCTCCCGCTCCTCGGGTAGGAAACGCCCAGTGAACGAGGGATTTCCCCACTTCAGGCGCATGTCCACATTGGTAACCCGTGCCGTAGGGGCAAAGTAGAGACGCTCGCTCCCGTTGAGGTTATAGTTGTAGGCAAAGTGGAGTACGTTCTCCGGGGTTATCCGTATGGGGCAGTTCAGAGCCTGTATGCCCAAGGAGATATTGTAACGGAGCGCACCCGGTTCCAGTTCATAGGTGCTGTCGTTCATCCGAACCTGAATCAGCGATTTCAGCCCGACGAGGTCGCTTACAGGGCAGAGGATGGTGGCTTCATTCCAGTTTACCACCGCATCGCTGGGGAATAGGTCCCTATTGAGCGGGCGGAATAGCCCCTGCACTGCCAGCTCGCTGTGGTAGACCACGCTCTCATACACGCCTCTGTGCCGAATCTCAGGCAGAACTACAGAGCTGATCTGTAGGCTGTCGGGCTGGAAGAAAGCATACATCTGGTCTACCTTCCTGTCGCTCCTGTCGCTTTTCACCGTGTAGGGGACAATTAGCGTGATACCAGCTACCACCTGCTTTTTCCCCCAGGGTTCAGCTATTGAGAGGGCTGCTTCCTCGGCCACCTCGCCCCGATCATGCACTAGGTATAGGATTAGACTCTGCGGAATCAGCAGAACTACCGCCATTCCTAGGAGGATTAGAAGGCGGATTCCCATGCTCAGCTCTTGCCGAGGGGTTGGGGGGATTGTTATGTTTGCCATTGGTGTCGTTTTAGGGGTTATGGGTACTAGTTAGCTTGTGAATGCTGAAATAGTGCAATATTTCCCTGCTGTGGTTAGTGGCCATGCAGCACGCCGCAGGGTTGGCAGTGCAGAGTGTTAAGAGAGCAAGGGAATTCACCCCCCTACTGCTTATCGAACTTACGGGCGCTTATTTCCACCTTGAGGATGAAGAACAGGAACTTATCATCCAGCTGCAGGAATTGATAATCGAGCTTTTCACCCGTTTTACGAGCGATATCTATCAATCCTAACCCTGCGCCGCCCTTCTTGGAGATCGACCCCTCCTTTATCTGCTTCTTGTACATCTCCTTGAGTTCCTCTGGCGTGGCGTTGTTCACGCTCTGGATGGCCTGCTCCAGATTCTGACGATGCTCTACAGCCACCTTGTTAGAGGTGATTACGTAGTAGGTGTCGTTCTTTTTCCCGATGATGAACAGCCCTGTGCCCACATGCCCGTTGGCGGCCAGCGAATCGGAATGCTTGTTCATATTCTGCAGCGTCTCCACCATCACGTGGTACACCTTGCGTTGCACCGAGCGCTCCTCGCTATTCTTCTCCATATCGCTCTCAGCCATCGAGGTGAACATCTTGGTAATCTCATGGCTGAACTCCCCGAGGTAGACTAGCGAGAAGCCGTTTTCGGTCATCTCATCGTAGAAAGTTGAGATCGACTTTATGAATCTGAAGGTTAGGTTCATCTTGTTCTTCTGGTTTAGGTTTTAGGGTGCAAAGATACACTGCACCCACCCCCTGTGATTGGGAAATGGGTACAGTGCTCTTGCCGCCTACTTTTTCTCCAGTCCGAGGAGGGCAGGCCCCTGTTCAAACCGGATGTCTATAGGGATGTTCGCCTCGTTAATCCGGTCCAGGTCGCCCTGTAGCTCTGGGTCGATCACCCCCTGTTCGGCGAGCATTTTGGCTGCGCCTTCAGCGTTGCCGTCACCCTGTAGCACCAGGAGTTCTCTGGCAAGCGCCTCCACAGCTTCGCGCATTTTTTCGCCGTTCACTTGGTAGAGGCCCGTAGCCGAGTCCCGGGTGAAGGCCCCCCGTTCTTGGAAGAAGTGGAATCGTACCATGTTCGCCTTGCCGTGCGCAGAGGCCGCGCCGAAACGTACCGAGCGGAAAATACCTGCCAGGAAGGTTACGTAGTTATCCATCATCTCGTGCTCCTTGAGTTCGCCCATCTTGGTCAGCTGCTCTATCATGAATATTCCAAGGATGTCGGCCTTACCCTCCTCTATTGCGCTGTAGGAAGCCCCAAGAGCCTCACGGGCCGTGCGTTTTCCGTCCAGCGTATTCTTCACGCCGAGTCCGTGCGCTACCTCATGGAACATGGTGTTCTCAAAGAAAGCTGGGAACTTCACGTGTTCCCGCTGTTCGGGTACTATCAGCAGGTCGGCTATCGGCTTCATTATGCGGTCGAACTTGTACTGCATCGCATTCCGCAGCTGTAGCTTGCGCGAGCCTTTCTGCAGCTGAACCTCCGCATCGTTAGGCAGATTGATGGCTATGGTCTTGCTGCCCGCATTGCAGTCTCCACCGTAGAATACCACATCGTATACCCCGAGGTCGCTGTCGCTGCCAGGCTTCTCAGCCTTGTACTTGGGCTCAACTGGCAGGTTCTCCTGCAGCCGAGGGAGCAGAGCCATGTAGTGCGCGAGCCGTTGGCTCCACTCCATGTCCTTAATCAGGATGAAGGCCTCGTGTGCCGCCTTGTTTCCGAACAGGTGATCCTCATAGTTCTCTATAGGGCCTACCACGAAGTCGAGTCTATTGCTCTTCATGTCCATCCATGCGAAATCGCTAGGCTGGTAGTTGTCGGTTCGTAGCGCCTCGGCTCGTTTGGTTAGGTAGTTTTTCAGCCCCTTGTCATCGGCTAGGCTTGCGGCTTGGTCTAGTATGGTTGCCGCCAGTTCTATCTTATCCTTAAAGGCCTCATGGTAGGGTACTGCTATCAGCTTACCCTCAGCATCCCTACGGATTACGGTGTATTGGCTATCCTTCTGCGGATCATCCCAGGCCTCGTACTCCTCCCTGGTCATATCCTCAGGGTAGAAGTTGGCGCCCAGAGGCTTGTCATCCACCCCCTTCACGAACGGGATATTGCCGTTGAGCCGTTCCCAAGGGCCGTAGTTGATTAGGGCGAACTCCCTTTCCGCCTCGCTGGGCAGGCTGTTGAGCAGTTCCTCCTTGTCCCCGTATGCCTCTAGCCAGAAGATGTCGTCCATCAGCTGCGCCGCCTCAAAGAGCAGAGGGAGCATCTGCTTTTCCCTGTCGCTAAGGTGGGTGATGTCGGCCTTTAGCGGTACTTTTACGAACTGTGCCACCTTGGCCGCTACCACCGTGTCGGCCTCCGTTTGTCCTTCTGGTGCAGTGCCACCACCGCACGATGCCAGAGCCACCGTAATGGGCGCTAGCATAAAGAGCAATCCCCTTTTCATGGTATATCGATTTATGGGTTCTCTATCTACTCCATCACATCGTCGCTGTTGAACTTGAAGCCCAGCCGCTTCCCCGTCTGGATCTTTGCGCTCTCCACCTTGGTGTTCATCTGCGCCACGGTCACTATCTTCACCATATCGTAGGGAGGGGTGAGCAGGTCGAACTCCAGGGTGTACTGCATGGCCGTCAGGATGATATCGGTGAGCGTCTCGCGGGTAAAGGCCCCTTGCCCGAAATTGCTGCACAGGTAGCCCATCTGCCGTTTGCCCTCTACAAAGTACTGCCGTTCCCTATTCACGAATATGCGCCCCACCAGGTAGCCCAAATCCTCAGCCCGGTTGTACTTGAAAGAATCCGCGAGGAAATTGTACATGTTGATCACCCCGCAGTACGAATTCATCGGGTTCTCCTGCACGTAGGCCAGCTTCCATACGCTGTGCGAGCGGTCGAACTCGAATACATTCGTGTGCATGCTGAAGAGGAGAATATCGCTCGCGAGCCGCACCTCCGCCTCGAATTTTCCACGGTCGCGGTACTCCATCCGTATCCGGTGGTCCATGCCCTGTAGCCCTGGGTTCAGGTCGTTCACCAGCTCGTGGAGGATATCCTTCAGCATGTTGAACGCCTCGAATGTGTTGTCATACACCGCCAGCTTTACGACCGATTTCTCCTTGATCGTCCGCATTATCGCCTCGCTCTTAGAGCCGAGGTTTTGCTGTGAACACCCCTCGCTATCGTTCATTATCCTAATGAAATAATAAGATCGTTACATCTACTGCGGAGTTGCGGTATGGCCTAGCCGCCGCCCCGTTGTTTTTAGGGTTTAGGTTCAGGAGTTTGAGAGGCATTTCCAGCCCCCTACAGCACTACGTTATCTTCCCCTAGTACGCCCTTGCGAACAGCACCCGTTCTTTCGAGGGCTTCCCCGTCCGCACGCACACCCCATCCTCCTGGGGGTTATCTAGCGGTATGCAGCGGATGGTCGCCTTCGTTTCCTCCTTTATCAGCGCCTCGGTCTCGGGAGAGCCATCCCAGTGGGCTGAGATGAAGCCCCCCTTGCCCTCCAGCACCTCCTTGAACTCCTCGTAGCTGTCCACCCGGGTTATGTGGCTCTGCTGGTACTCCAGGGCCCTGCGGTAGATGTTGGCCTGTATCTCCTCCAGCAGCTGGGGGATTCTCTCCGCGAGCTCAGCCTGCGGTATGGGGAGCTTCTCCAGCGTGTCGCGCCGGGCCACCTCCGCCATGCCCGAAGCTAGGTCTCGCGGCCCGATGGCCACCCGTACAGGCACGCCGTGCAGCTCATGCTCGTGGAACTTGAAGCCTGGTTTCACATTGTCCCGGTCGTCAAACCGTACCTGGAGTCCCTTGGCCTTCAGCTGCTCCACCAGCGGGCGTACAGCATCGGCCACCGCCTGCAGCTCCTCCGCGCTCTTGTATATCGGCACGAACACCACATGCAGCGGGGCGATCTTAGGTGGAATCACCAGCCCATTGTCATCAGAGTGCGCCATGATCCACGCCCCCATCAGGCGCGTCGATACCCCCCAAGAGGTAGCCCACACGTAGTCCATCACCCCCTTGTCGTCCACAAACTGCACATCGAAGGCCCTTGCGAAATTCTGCCCGAGGAAGTGCGAAGTGCCAGCCTGCAGAGCCTTCCCATCCTGCATCAGCGCCTCTATGCAGAGGGTGTCCACAGCCCCGGCAAATCGTTCGCTCGCGCTCTTTACCCCCACTATTACGGGTAGCGCCAGCCACTCGCGGGCAAACTGTTCGTACACCCTCACCATTCGCATCGCCTCCTCGCGCGCCTCCCCCTCGGTGGCATGCGCCGTGTGCCCCTCCTGCCACAGGAACTCCGAGGTCCGTAGGAAGAGCCGCGTCCGCATCTCCCAGCGTACCACATTGGCCCACTGGTTTATGAGCAGCGGAAGGTCGCGGTAGCTCTGTATCCAGCCGCGGTAGGTATTCCAGATTATCGTCTCTGAGGTAGGGCGTACTATCAGCTCCTCCTCCAGCTTCGCCTCGGGATCCACCACCACGCCATCGCCGTTGGGATTCTGCTTTAGGCGGTAGTGCGTCACCACCGCGCACTCCTTGGCGAATCCCTCCACGTGCTCGGCCTCACGGCTTAGGTATGATTTCGGGATAAAGAGCGGGAAGTACGCGTTCTGATGCCCTGTAGCCTTGAAGAGCCCGTCCAATCCTGCCTGCATTTTTTCCCATATGGCGTAGCCGCGAGGACGTATTACCATGCAGCCACGCACGCTCGAATGCTCGGCCAGCTGCGCACCCGTCACCAGATCGGTGTACCACAGAGAATAATCCTCAGCCCGGGGCGTTATATCTTTAGCCATTGCAGATTTTGCTTAAGTGCTATTGGGATCTTACCGTTCATTGCGGACCGGGTAGATAGGGTTTAGGATTAGGAAGGAAACCGCCCAACTCTTTGCGCAGCGCCCTCCGTAAAGGCTAGAATCTACCGTTCCTTCGTTCGCCTCCCCATCCAGCAGTCATTGTCAATAATAAGAACTTCCTATGCGTGCGAATTGTAAAAAAAGACTATCTTTGCCATGCAACTCTTGGGTAGTCCAGAGTGCGGTTTAACTAGGAAAAAACAACCGCAAATGTAACGCTCCTTTCGCGATTTGGCAAATTTCTTAAACAGATAACGAGATGAAACGACACCTGATAGCCATTAGCGTAGCGGCTGCCCTCCTTTTCTCCCTCGGCAGCTGTAGCATTCAGGGGTTGGGATTGGCCTCCAATAGCCCCTATGCTGACACCTACTACACCCGTACCGATGCAGCCCGCGATGCTGTGGTTGCCCGCCAGCAGCAGGAAGAGGCAGCCAAGGCCGCGGTAGAGGAACAGGCCAGGCTCGATGCAGAGCGTGCCCGTTCCATTGCATCGACTGATGACCGGGTTACCGAGCCCTCCGAGACCATTCTTGGCCCCGATGATTTTGCCTCCTACCAGGAGTACCGCGATTACCTCGACCGCGTGCAGGCCAAGCCCTCCAAGCGGCCCCAGCAGTCGCAAGATCAGGCCAGCTACACCAATCAGGGTAGCTCGCAGCCTACCGCGCAGACGCAGGTGGTGAATAATTACTACTTCGACTCGCCCGCCTCATACCATCGCTTCTACTACGATCCCTACTGGGATACCCCCAGCTATACCTGGATGCTGACATTTGATCCCTGGTTCTACACCTCGTGGTCTTTGAGCTATCGCCATTCCTACTGGTGGGGATACGATCCTTGGTATTACGGGTACTACCGCCCCTACGACCCTTGGTATCGTCCTTACGATCCCTGGTATCCCTACGGTGGCAGCTACTGGCTAGGCTACCACCACGGCTACTATAATGGCTACTACGACGGTTACTATGGCGGCTACACCCCGCTCTATCCACCCCGCTACCGGGAGGGGCGTAGCGTGATCATTGGGTCGCAGCCCGATTTCGGCAGCATGGCAAACTATGGCCGTAGCACCCGCTCTGCGCAGGCTGTGGCCTCCCAGCGGGGCGGAGTTGTGGCCGGGTCCACCTACACTCGTAGCGACTACAGCACCCGTGGCAGCGGTGCAGCCACCCGTTCAGACTACTCTACCCGTAGCGACTACAGCACCCGTAGCAATTACAATACCCGCTCAGACTACAGCACCCGTAGCGATTACAGTACCCGNANCGACTACAATACTCGCAGCAACTACACNGCCCCCACCAACACCAACAGCAATACCCGCAGCGACTATAGCACCCGTTCTGACTACAGTACCCGTTCAAACAGCTCCTCGGGGTCATCCAATACCCGTAGCGATTACAGCACGCGTCAGTAGGCAAACGATCCATTTTTCGACTTTAATTTGCAAGGTAACATGAAACGTTCCATTTTTCTGGTACCACTGCTTGCGGCATTTGCCACCCCGGCATTTGCCCAGAGTTTCAACGATGTAATCCGTTTCTCACAAGAAAATCCTCAGTCCACAGCGCGCAGCGTGGGAATGGGCAACGCCATGGGGGCTGTGGGGGGCGACATGTCCACCCTTTCCTCTAACCCCGCGGGCATCGGCCTCTACCGATCATCAGAGTTCTCCATATCCACGGGGCTCAATGTCCCCATTACCCGTAGCACCTACCTTGGGAAGCGCAACAACGATTTCACCATCAGGGGCAGCTTTGGAGGGACTGGTGGCGTTTTCTCATTCCACTCAGGCCTGGAGAAGGAGAACGGCCTCTTGGCACTCAACTTTGGCTTGGCATTCAATAAGCTGCAGGACTACACTCAGCGGAGTACGGTGCAGGCTAATAACTCCACCAGCTCTTACCTCGATGCCCTGGCAGAGCAGGCCAACGCCTTGGGGCTAACCCCCGATAATTTCAAGGGCGGTGATGAGGCTTTCGGCCGGAATAACTGGGAGATCCTCTCAGCATGGAGAGCCTATCTTATAGATCCAGAGGGACATCGTGATGCCCAAGGTAAACTCACCCAATTCACCCATTTCATTACAAAGCTGACTGATGGTGAGGCTGTACGCCAAACCCAACGTTTCGCCTCGAGGGGGCATCTCTCAGAGTTTGATATGTCGGCGGGCTTCAATTTCTCGAACGTCTTCTACGGCGGTGCTACCCTGGGCATACAGGTACTCGACTACAGGCATGACAGGAAGTACACCGAGGAGTCGCTCATGCAGAAGGACTACGGATTCTCGAGCATGACGTATATGGAGAGCACGCAAATCTCGGGCTACGGGGTCAATCTCAAGCTCGGCGTTATCTACCGTCCTATCGACTTTTTCCGTGTGGGATTCTCATTCCACACCCCCACCGCCATGCAGGTAGAGTCCAAGGGTACGCTCAATGTGGAGAGCCATTTCCTCAGCGGTGATGTGCGCAATGGCAAGAGCAATTCGCCTGAGGGTAGGACGAGCTACTCGATGACCACGCCCATGCGCCTGCAGGGGTCGGCTGCCATCACCTTTGGGCATGTAGCCATGCTGGCTGCCGAGTACACCTACAGCCTCTACCCCTTGGCGAGTCTTGGTACAGGCACAGACTACGAGGCGGCCAATGACGTGATTCGCAATCAGCTCCGTCCCACCCATGGGGTAGGGGTTGGTGCAGAGCTGGTGGCTCGCCAGGTGGCGTTCCGGCTTGGTGGGGGATTCCAGACCTCCCCGTATACTGAGCGACTGTTTGATCCCTACGGGCAACGCTACTACTTCAGCGCGGGTTTGGGCTACAGCGGTGCGCATTTCTCGGCAGATGTGGCCTATCGCCAGATGGTGCAGCGTGGCGAGTATGCTCTCTACACATTCAGAAATACTGACTACCAGGTGGATCGTCGCATCACATCCAACCTCATTCTAGCCACATTGGCCTTCCGATTCTAGCGAGGCGATCTGAGATTTTCTTAGGAGGCGCAGGCTGCTGCGCCTCTTTTTTTGTATCGAACGGGTAATTCTAATCGCGGTGCGGTGATTGGGGAGTGCGCCGCGGTGATTTTTAACCGCGACGCGGCACGCCACGTCGCGCTGGGTGGAGGTGTTGTTTGTAGCGCCGCGATCCCCCGCTCCACGCGCGAAGGTAGCGCGCAGGGGAGACCCGGGATGGGGAATCCCCCGCATGTCCCGTGGGCATAGGCCTGCGGGCGAATCTTGAGGCCCCGTGCGCAGGCCTCCCGTAACCGCGCATGGTGGAGGGGACGGGCGGGGAGGGTTTGCGCGGCGGGGGATGGGCGGTGGGCGGGGGAATCTTCGCGAAAACCGCGAAGACCCCGCCCCTACAGTCGGCGTTGGTGGGGAGGTCGACCCTATAAAAAACGATGCGGCATTGGTTAGGGCGAGTACTCGCTACGCTCGGCANCGCCCCTACCAAGAGCGCAACAGCAAAGCTCGACAGCGCGCCGCTACGATTCCGATTACCCCTCCCCTCCCAGCTGCGCGGCCTCTAGCTTTTCCTGCGCGTAGGGCAGGGTTACATGCAGCTCCTTAGCCCCCGTGCCTGGCAATGCGTACATCCCATCCATAAGTATAGCCTCGCATATGGAACGTAGCCCCCTAGCCCCCAGCTTGAATTCAATCGCCTTATCCACCACGTAGTCCAGAACCTCGTCATCTATCTGCAGGGAGATACCATCGTAGCCGAAAAGCGCTTGGTACTGCCGAATGATAGCGTTCTCGGGCTGCACTAGGATATTGCGGAGCGTCTCTCGCCCCAGAGCCTCCAGGTGCGATATTACCGGGAGGCGCCCTACCAGCTCAGGTATCAATCCGTATGCCCTCAAATCCTGTGGGGCTATGTACTGCATGAGGTCGTCAGTCTTGATGCGCTCACGCTGCTTTTGCGCGCCATAGCCTACCACCTGCGTGTTGAGCCGACGGGCTATGTGGCGCTCGATACCCTCAAACGCCCCTCCCCCTATGAAGAGGATATCCTTTGTATTCACAGGGGTTAGCTTCTGCTCTGGGTGCTTACGCCCTCCCTGCGGCGCTACGTGCACCACGGTACCCTCCAGAATCTTGAGCAGAGCCTGCTGTACCCCCTCGCCGCTCACATCGCGCGTTATGGAGGGGTTGTCGCTCTTGCGGGCTATTTTATCTATCTCATCTATGAAGAGGATGCCGCGCTCAGCAGCCGCCACATCGTAGTCTGCCGCCATGAGCAGGCGGGTGATAATGCTCTCCACATCCTCTCCCACGTAGCCCGCCTCCGTGAGTACCGTGGCATCCACTATGGCGAATGGCACCTTGAGCATCCGGGCTATGGTACGTGCCAGCAGCGTCTTACCCGTACCCGTAGGCCCAACCAGCAGGATATTGCTCTTCTCCAACTCCACGCTCGGGGTGTCCTCCTCCCCCCGTTGGGCTCTTGCCATGAGCCGCTTGTAGTGGTTGTACACCGCTACGCAAAGGTATCGTTTGGCCCGATCTTGCCCCACCACATACCTATCCAGAAAGGCCTTCATCTCAGTGGGCGGCATGAGATCCTCTGCGGTGAAATCGAGTTCCTTGGCCGCGGCCTCCATCTCAGACTGTAGATAGCTGTGCGCCATCTCTATGCACTCGGTGCACACGTAGCCCTTGACCCCCTGCATCAGCTGCCGTTCCTGGGGCCCTCGCCCGCAAATGGCACACACCCGCTCCCTGCTGCCTTTCTGCTCGCTCATACCCTGCTATTACGTTTACAGGGCGCAAAGGTAGAAAAAAACGGGGAATCGCATCGAGGGGCAACGGCTGCACGCTGTAGAAGTTGCCTGCCCGCTCTCCTGTAGAAATGGGTAGCGGCATGGAATAAGACCCCTGCAAAACCCACATAAAACGACGCGGCACGCCGCATAGCTACCGTCTTCGGTAGATGGGAGTGCTTGCTTCCTACCCAATTTATCTACCCGATGACCCTATGAAAGATTGAACCCACACCGGACTTTTGCAGAGGTCCTAGAATGGGTACAGGCTGCGCAAACGCCGAGCCCACAGGGAGAATTAGGGGTAGTCGGCCTGACCAACTCCGTACCAACGCCGTACCATCCCCGTACCACCTCTAGTGCATCCTCGGATTTCGTCATGAAATCCGAAGATGAAGCGGCGCAGGTACGGGGATGGTACGGCGTTGGTACGGCGCATATGTAGACAAATGCAACGCTAAAAGCGGGTCTTTTGCAGAGGAATCATAATACCCCCTCAGCATTCGCATGGATGTAAAAATCCCTACTGCAGACTGGGGAGATACCCCGATCTACAGTAGGGATTCAGCCAGGATTCTATCAGTTCCTAGAGCCCCAGTATCGTCTTCCCTTTCGGGTATTTTACTTTGTAGCTTACCCGTAGGCTCTTCGATTCGCCGGAGGCCAGCTCTACCTCCCAACTCAGGTATCCTTTCTCGCTGTCGACGGTGGCTCGGCTACTCTCCAGCAGCTCCACATGCACGGCATCGTTTGTGGTGAGGGGGTAGCGATCACGAACCTCCAGCTTTATAGGCTCGCGCTTGCTGTTCTTGAGCTGCAGATCGTAGGTCAGGGTGCGCTCTGCGGTGCTAGAGAGGAATTTTTGCCCGGTTTTATCCTTCACCTCCTCGCGCTTGATGATGATGCGGGGATCAACCCCTAGGGTTACCGTTAGAGTGCCCTCCTGCTCAGCGGCATCGAGATAGGTACGGCCCACCTGCATATTGTCAAAAACCACGGTGGCGGGTGCACTTATAAGCCCGTACTGGCTGAAATCCTTCACGCGGGCTACCAGGTAGGCCTCGGGGCTCATGTTGGGGGCTGCTATGTACTGGTACTCGGCAGGAATCTGCTGCTGCGTAAGCGCGACGAGGGTTTCGGCCTGCCCGCTCCGTATGGTATAGGGGGTTGCCACCTCATAGCTCACGCTGAATTGGTTGCTCTCCACCTCGAAACCAGCATCTTCAGATACAGCCTCATCCTCTTCAGCATCGTACAGCACTTCCCTCTGAACGCTGTAGTTGGCCGTTGCCATGGCGTTGGGCAACGTTTTCTCGGCATATCCCATCTTACTCGTGGCGTTCGATGGCGAGGCCAGATGGATGAACCACGGCGTCAGCTCTGGGAGCTGATTATGCGCAGAGGGGGTGCCATTCACCAGGCTCAGCTTCACGTTTTTCCACTCTACGCCAGTGGTTTGGCGCAGTGTGGCGCGCGTAGTAAGGCGCAGAGGGGTATCGGTACCCTCACTACGAATCTCATACTGGGGATTCCAGTAGGCCCCCTGGCTTATGTAGTTTACCGAGAGCTTTACAGGGCCGGCTTTGGTGCTGGCGAGGCGGAGTAGCAGCACAGGGCGTTGCGCCTGTTCGCCCGTTTCCTCCTGCCCGCCGTAAAGCTCGGTGCGCAGCCGTTTGATCTCCTTCTTCTTTGCCGTTACCTCGTCATTCACCTTGGCGATCTCGTCGGTCAGCTCTGTGCGCTTGCGTACCTGCGCCCCCACGAGCTTGTCGAAGGTTTCGGCCGTCATGCTGGTGGTGCCGTCTGGGGCTATGGGGCATTCATCCAGCTTGCCCAGCACGGCTGCCAGGGTTTCGCTGCGTCGGCTCAGCGCCCCCAGTTCCCGTTCGGCCTGCTTGAGCCTATCGCGCTGCGCCTTGGTCTCAGGGAGGTCTTGGGATTCGTCATCCTTGAAGTAGTCTCTCGCCACCTGGGCTTGCAGCACCGTGATTCCTGCCTGCGAGCTTCCCACCTGCAGGGATTCCTCGTCGGGATTTTTCGCTATGTTCCGCAGCACCACCACGCTCTCCCCTTGCGGCAGGGTTACGCTTGCCGTGCAGCGGAGTTCTGCCCCGCGCCTGAATACCCGTACATGCTCCACCTGCACATCGCTCACCACCGGGCGTTGGGCAAAAGTCTCAGCACCAGCCAATACCGTTCCACACATGGCCAACATCGTTACGATTTTCATCATCTTTCCTTCTTTAACAATATATATCCCTATTAGCCAACGACTTGGCGGAGGCTGTACCGATCTGTAGCATGGGATGGCGGCGAGTTGCTCTCCCTTTTTGATACTGGCAAACGCATTTTTTTGGATGGGGAACGCGGTTCAACAATTCGCTAGTACAAACCACACCGCCGCAAGCAAGCCCACCAGCCTAGAGTTCTCCGTTCTCCCTGTTTTCTACTTCTAGATAACGATATACCCCCCGCCAATGTTGCACTTCCGTGGGCAATTCGCGCCCCACCCCTTCTTTTTCTCCTACACATTCACTACCTTTGCCCTGTGCAAATCTTGCTAATTCAACGGTATGAAATACGGTGTGGTGGTGTTCCCCGGGTCGAACTGCGATCGCGATGCGCAGTACATACTCCGCGATATCATGGGGCAAGAGGTGGTATTCCTCTGGCATAAAGATACCGATCTGCAAGGGGTAGATGCGGTGGTGATACCCGGCGGGTTCTCATATGGCGACTACCTCCGCTCTGGCGCGCTGGCCTGCTTCTCGCCCATCATGGGAGCAATACGCGATTTTGTGGCGCAGGGCGGCTGCGTGCTGGGTATCTGCAACGGATTCCAGGTGCTATGCGAATCGGGGCTGCTCCCGGGCGCGCTGCGGCGCAACAATGGCCAGCGATTCGTGTGCCGAGACGTCTACCTCCTCCCCGAGGTAAAACTCCGCTGGCCTACCGGCGGGCTGCTCAAAGACAAGGCCCTACGCATACCCATAGCCCATGCCGAGGGATGCTACTACGTGGACGATGAAACCCTAGGGCAGATGCGTATCCGCAACCAGATTCTCCTCCGCTACTGCGATGCCGACGGGAGGGTGCGCGACGCGGCCAACCCCAACGGCTCGGTGAGCAACATCGCCGGGATTTGCGATCCCACGGGGCGTATCGTCGGCATGATGCCCCACCCTGAGCGTGCTGCTGACCCCGCCCAGGGGAATTCAGATGGCGCCATGCTCCTGAATTCCATACACAGCAGCTGGTTTGCGTAATACCAATCCCCCTTTGCCATGAATGCCTTCCACGCCTACGATGTCCGCGGGGTCTACGGGGTAGACTTCACCCGAGACGATGTCTACAAAATCGGTTTCCATCTAGCCCAGTACCTCGGGGCTAAACAGGTGCTGGTGGGGCGCGATGCCCGCCCATCCTCAGTAGAGATCCATGACTACCTCACCCGTGGCATAATGGATGCTGGGGTGGATGTGCTCGACCTCGGGCTGGCCACCACACCCCTAGTCTACTACGCCACCGCCAAGCATGGCTACCACGCCTCGGTACAGATTACCGCCTCGCATAATCCCAAGGAGTACAACGGGCTGAAAGTGTCTCGCGAGGGCGCAATGCCCGTGGGGTACGACAGCGGCCTGGGTGAAGTGGAACGGAGGGTGAATACGATTCCCGTAGAACCTGTGGATAAACGTGGGAGCATCAGCCCATTAGATATACGCGCAGAGTATGTGCAATTCCTACAGAGCTTCCTGCGCGATATAACGAATCTCAATATCGGCATCGACTGCTCCAACGGCATGGCCGGGCTGCTCATTCACGATATCCTGCCCAGCACCACCCAACACGGGAATTCTGTGCTAGCCGAGCAGCCACCCGATGTCAGGAGTAATACCCCTGCGCAATCCTGCGGAAATGACTGTAGCACAAGGCTAGACGAGGCAACCAAGCTCAGAGCCACAGGGCATCGGTACTTCCTGTACGATACGCCAGACGGCACCTTTCCCAACCACGAGGCGAACCCCCTCCTACCCGAGAATACGGCAGACCTTCGCAGGCTGGTGCAGGCGAGTGGCTGCGATGTGGGAATCATATTCGACGGCGATGGTGACCGCGTGGTTTTCATAGATGAGAAGGGGCAGTTTATCCCCCCAGACCTCATGCTGGCGGTGCTGGGGCACAATTACGCCGCACAGCTCAAGGCCAAGCCACAACCCATCCTCGTGGACATAAGAACCTCTAAGGCCGTGCAGGAACACCTAGCCCCCATGGGTGGCCTAGTGCAAACCTGGCGGGTAGGACGCGCCTACATGGCAAGCCGCCTCAAGGAGATCGATGGACTATTCGGAGGTGAACTCGCTGGGCACTACTACTTCCGCGATTTCTTCTACTCAGACTCTGGGCTATTGGCCGCCATACAGCTGCTGAACGTGGTGGCCGACCTCAAGCGTGCTGGGCAGTCGCTAGGGCAACTTATCGGGCAAATCAAGACCTATGCCAACACCGGCGAGATCAATTTCCGCATTGCCGACAAGCAGGCCGCCATGGATGCTGTAAAGGACCACTTCATGAATCAACAGCAACCAGAAGCACTGTTCGATTATGACGGCTACCGTGTGGAGTATCCCTCCTGGTGGTTCAACATCCGCCCCTCGAACACCGAGCCGCTACTCCGGTTCCTAGCCGAGGCGAAAGATCCTGAATTCCTAGCAGCACGGGTGGCTGAAACCCGTCAAATCCTTGCGCCATTCGAGCAGAGATAGCCAATCTCCCGCATTTTCCGCACTCAGCGGACCCTCAACGTGGGACGACACCATCTTTTTCAGACGGAATAAAGACAAAAGAAGGGGGAGGGCTGCATGCCCTCCCCCTTCTTTAATCAACAGGAATTCAACCCTATACCTAGAACGAGACCTCTGCAAAAATCATATAAACAACGCGGCACGACGCGTCGCTACTGTCTTCGAAAAATGGAAGTGATTGATTAAAACCTATTTATTCGCAAGAAGAGGAAAGCCTTCCTGTAAAAGATTGAACCCTCACGGGACCTTTGCAGAGGTCTCAGAACAGCGGGCTGAATAGGCTCGCCACCGCATCCTTGAAACGATCTGGGAATCCCCTCTCCCTCCAAGCAATGGGCGAAACCCGCTGGCTACGCTCTAGCTGAACCAAGAAGTCGGCCTCCATCTCTTGGGTAAGTGCCGAATCGTACACAAGGGCCACTACCTCAAAGTTATCCTCAAAGCTTCGGATGTCCATATTGGCAGAGCCTATGGTGCAGCAGGTTGAGTCGATCATCACCGTCTTGGAATGGTTGAACCCGCCCTGGAATAGGTACACCTGTATCTCGGCATCCAGCAGCGTTTGGATGTAGCTCCTGGTAGCCCAGTGGACAAAGCGTGAATCGCTTTTGGCCGGGAGAAGGATTCTAACCTCTACTCCGCTCAGCGATGCTGTACGCAGTGCCGTGAGGATGCTCTCATTCGGCACAAAGTAGGGCGAGCAGATGTAGATGTGGTGGCGCGCCTTGGCTATCGCAGTAAAGTAGGCCTGCATTATGGTGGCCCAGTTGGTTTCCGGGCCGCTAGCCGCCACCTGTACCGCCACGTTCTCTGGGGTATTGGGGTACTCCACCCTATGGAATTCAAAGGGGTGCGCGTAGTGGGTTACGAAATCCCAGTCGTTGATAAAAATCAGGTGCATTGCTGCCACCGAGGGGCCTACAAGGCGCAGCTGGCTATCATACCACGAACCGAGCTTGGGGTCGCCATCCATATACTTGTCGGCCACATTCATCCCCCCCATGTGCCCTATGGTGCCATCGATTACAGCTATCTTCCGGTGGTTGCGGTAGTTGAGCCGGTCGGCAAAATAGGGGAATCGCACCCGCTGAAACTGGAAAATCTGCACGCCCGCCTCTTGGAGTTCGCGCACATAGCGCTTGCTCAGCCCCCAGCTCCCCACGGCATCGTAGAGGATGCGCACGTCGAGGCCAGCCCTCGCTTTAGCCATCAGGAGTTCGGCCATTATCGTCCCTATCGTGTCAGCCGACCAGATATAGTACTCCAGGTGGATGAATTCTCGTGCTGATTCAATGTCGGCAAGCAGCGCACCGAAAGCCTCACGCCCTTGGTGGTAAACCTTCGCCCTATTGCCTCGCAGCACTGGAGAGCGGCTATTGTTGAGCAGCAGGCGTGCAATAGAGGCATTGACGCTAGAGGAGGTGGATTCTACCCACTCGGGCAGGGAGACCATGTAGGGATCTATCGATTCCCGAAGGCCAGAGAGATCTATGGGTTTCTTGCGCTTATAGATACGGGACCTACGGAGATTTCGTCCGAAAAACAGGTAGAGGAGAAAGCCCAACACGGGCAGCAAGACGAGCACAACCACCCATAGCGTGGTTTTCGTGGGGTCGCGCTTATCGAGTATCACCAGCAGCACCGTAGCTGCTATGGTGATGAAATAGAGCGCACTAAGCAGCCAACCCCACTCGGCAAACCAAACCGCCAACGCATTCCCAAAGACAAGATAGAACTGCATGGTGTGTGTAAATTCTACGATTGCCAGAGGTTAAACTCTCCCACCCTATTCACTGGAAATCTGCTCGTGCTACCTAGCCGTTGGCGAACACACCAGGCTACTTCTGGCGGGCTATCGCCTCCTCTACCCTGGCAAGGACAGATTTGGGCGCTCTCACTGGCGTGCGTTTCTCCTTGTCTACAAAGGCCAATGTGGTAGTCCCCCAAACCACCAGCACACCATCTACCGCCCTCGTCATTCGATAGCCGAAGACCACAGAGGCACCCCGAATGTCGAGGATTCCCGTGGTTATATCCAGCAGATCATCGTATCGGGCTGGCGTACCGTACTTCACATACATCTCTACCACGGGCATCATCACCCCCTCGCTCTCCATCCGCCCGTAGGGGAATCCCAGCGAGCGCATCAGCTCATTCCGTCCCACCTCCATGAACAGTGGGTAGTTCCCGTAGTAGACATAGCCCATTGCATCGGTTTCACCGTAACGAATGCGCACCTGCGTAGTGTAGTGAAACCTCATTTGCTCCACATCGCCTGTAAACCGTTCCATAGCAAAGAGGGTTTGATTGTAAAACGAGCCGTGGGCAAAAGCTCTAGTCCCTTACCATTCGCAGTCCCTAAGGGCATCGGCCACTACAAAGGTGCTACCGCCTATCATCACCATATCCTCAGGCGTGGCAGCAGCTCTAGCCGCCATTACCGCCTCGGCAACCGACTGGTAGACCTTGCCGTGCAGCCCGATGCGACCAGCCAACCCTGCTAGATGCCCAGCCTCCATAGCCCGAGGCACACTGGCCTTGCAGAAGTAATAGGTAGCATCCGTGGGCAGCAGTGGCAGTATATGGTCAATATCCTTATCATTCACAAAACCAAGCACATAGTGGAGGTGTGCATGGGGTGTAGAGGCTATCTGCGCCACCACCTCCCTCAATCCTCCTTCATTATGCCCGGTATCGCAAACCACAAGCGGCCTTTGGGCTAGCTCTTCCCAACGTCCACGTAGACCTGTAAGAGATGCAGCACGCTCTACTCCCTCCAGAAGAGCCTCCTTGGGTATTCTTACACCCTGCTCCCGCAGCATCTCTACCGACGAGAGCACAACTGGGATATTGTGCGCCTGCACCGCCCCCTTGAGATCTGTAACGACCTCTAACTTTTCTCCATCCCCAGCTCGCTGAAACGTAAGGCTTTGCAGCTTCCCATCTTGCCTTTGCTCAAGACACCGCCAATCCTGATCGGCAAAGCGGAATGGTGCCCCCAGCTGGCGGGCACGGCTCACAAATACCCTTCGGGTGTTCTCATTCGTCTCCCCGAATACCACGGGCGTTCCTTGCTTTATGATCCCAGCCTTCTCCCCGGCAATTTCAGAGAGCGTACTGCCAAGGAAAGCTGTGTGGTCAAGACTTATGTTCGTGATTACGCTCAAGAGCGGGGATATGATGTTGGTCGAATCCAGACGTCCCCCCATCCCCACCTCTATCACCGCAAGATCTACCTTCTGGTCAGCAAAGTAGCTAAAAGCCAATGCGGCTGACATCTCAAAAAATGACGGTTGCAGCTCCTCAAAAATATCACGATGCCGATCCACGTAATCCGTCACGTAGTCCTGGTCTACCAGCTGCCCATTCACCCGAATACGCTCGCGAAAATCTACCAGATGGGGCGAGGTGAATAGCCCCACGCGGTAGCCAGCAGCCATAAGCACTGCGCACAGCATATGCGAGACGCTGCCCTTGCCATTCGTGCCCGCCACATGCACCGTTGCGTACTGCTGGTGCGGATAGCCATCGTAGAGATCCAAAGCCTGGCTAATGGATAGGTCGGCCTTGTAGGCTGCGGCCCCATCGCGCTGGTACATGGGCAGCGCACGCATCAGGTAATCCACCGTTTCGCTATAGTTCATTGCTGCAGGGAAGGGTTATACCAACACATAGGAGAGCATCCCAAGATACCGAATTCTGCATGTGCACCGTAGCCTCTTGCTGCCCGAAAGGGGTTGGTGTTTTTTTACATCAGCTCGGGGGCGTGGATACCCAAGAGCTTGAGAGCAGCCTTTAGCACCGCCACCGTTGCACGCGTGCTGGCGATTCTCACGGCTCGAAGCCGTTGATCTGGCTCTTTGGCTATGGGGCAATCATGGTAAAACTGGTTGAAATAGCGCGCAAGCTCATAGGCGTAGTTGGCCACTAGGGCTGGACTCAGTTGCTCTGCAGCCTGCCTAAGCACTTGTGGCCACTGCGCAAGCCCCCGGATAAGGTTACGCTCCAGGGCAGAGAGCCCTCGCACCTCCTGGGGCATGGTTTCCCCTACCCCATCCTCCAGCTTACGGAGTACCGAGCAGCCACGGGCATGCGTGTATTGGATGAATGGCCCTGTATTCCCGTTGAAATCAATGGATTCCTTGGGATCAAAAACCATGGTCTTTGTGGGATCTACCTTCAGGATGAAGTATTTCAGTGCGCCAAGCCCTACTGCGTGGTGAATGGCATCGCGGTCGGCCTCTGGGAGATCTACAGCCTTTCCAAGCTCGGCAGCTGTTGCACGCGCCGTTTCATCCATCTGCGCTATAAGGTCGTCTGCATCCACCACCGTTCCTTCGCGCGATTTCATTTTCCCCTCCGGGAGATTCACCATCCCGTAGCTGAGGTGGTAGAGCCTATCAGCCCAATCGTACCCCAGATGCTTGAGTATCAGACGGAGCACCTGGAAATGGTAATCCTGCTCATTGCCCACCACGTACACCATGCTGGTGAGCGCGTACTCGTGGAATCGTTGGGTGGCCGTACCGAGATCCTGGGTCATGTACACCGTGGTGCCGTCGCTACGCAGCAGGAGCTTTTGGTCGAGCCCGTCAGCCCGAAGGTCAATCCACACCGACCCATCCTCCCTGCGGGTGAATATTCCGCGCTCGAGCCCCTGGAGCACGATGGTACGCCCTGCCAGGTAGGTCTCGCTCTCGTAGTACACCCTATCGAACCCTACGCCGAGCTGGCTATAGGTGGTGTCAAACCCCTCGTACACCCAGCCATTCATCCTGCGCCAGAGCGACAGAATATCAGGATCCTGCGCCTCCCACCTGCGTAGCATCTCCTGGGCCTCTTGCAGTATGGAGGCCTTGGACTTTGCCTCCTCCTCGGTGCAGCCCGTAGAATCTATAAGTTCCTGAACCTCGCGCCGGTACTCCTGGTCATAGCGCACATAGTACTTGCCTATGAGGTGGTCGCCCTTCATATGGGCACTCTGGGGGGTCTCGCCGTGGCCGTACCTCAGCCATGCCACCATCGATTTACAAATATGTATACCCCTATCATTCACCAGATTAGCCCTTATCACCCTATGCCCCATGGCGGCGAGTATCTGGCTCACAGAGTGCCCGAGCAGTATATTACGAATATGCCCGAGGTGGAGGGGTTTATTGGTGTTGGGCGAGGAGTACTCCACCATTATAGACTGCCCCGAGCTGTTGGGCTTGGCGAAGCCGTAAGTGCCGTCTACGGGTATCTCTCGCAGGGCCTGCACCCACACCCCAGGCCTGATGGTGATGTTGAGAAATCCCTTCACCACATTGAAGTCTTCCACCAGGGCTGAGTGCTCCAAGAGATAGTCGCCCACTGCTATGGCCAGCTGCTCAGGGCTACGCTGCGCTCTTTTCACCCAGGGGAACACCACCAGAGTGTAATCGCCATCGAATTCGGCCTTGGTGGGCGTTACCGCAACCTCTGTCGGCTCGGGCTTCACCCCCAGCACGCCCGCTAATGCATCATGCAGGTCGGCCTGCAGGAGCTGGACTACATCCATAGTTCTCTCTTGGATTTGGACGCAAAGGTAAGAAAAATCCCACAATGGTAATCGCTCTCCTTGGAATATAAAAAAGACGAGCCCCAAAACTCGCAGAGGCTCGCCATATCCATAGTAGAACGAATGGGATTGCTAGCCCAAGAAGGCCTTCAGGTTCTTCGAACGGCTCTGCCCTCGCAGCCGGCGTATCGCCTTCTCCTTAATCTGGCGAACACGCTCGCGGGTAAGGTCGAACTCGTCGGCTATCTCCTCCAGCGTCTTCTCTGGGTAATCTATACCGTAGAAATATTTTATAATGTCCCTTTCGCGATCTGTGAGCGTAGCCAGCGCGCGCTCTATCTCACGGCTCAGGCTCTCACGCATCAAGTCCTGGTCAGCATACGGCGCGTCGGGATTGGGCATCACATCGAGCATGCTGTTGTCCTCGGCCTCGTTGAAGGGGGCGTCTATCGACACGTGCCGCCCCGACACCCTAAGGCTGTCGGCCACCTTATCCTTCGGCATACCGAGATCCTTGGCCAGCTCATCCACCGAGGGGGTACGGTGGTTCTCCTGCTCAAACTTCGCGATAGCCTTGTTGATCTTATTCAGCGCCCCCACCTGGTTGAGAGGGAGGCGTACTATGCGAGACTGCTCAGCGAGTGCCTGCAGAATCGACTGCCGAATCCACCATACTGCGTAGGAGATGAACTTGAAGCCCCGCGTTTCGTCGAACTTTTCACCCGCTCTTATCAGACCGAGGTTACCCTCGTTGATGAGGTCGGGCAGCGTGAGCCCTTGGTTCTGGTACTGCTTAGCCACCGAGACCACGAACCGAAGGTTGGCGCGCGTGAGCTTTTCTAGCGCGTTGCGATCACCCTTCCGTATCCGTTGCGCGAGCTCTACCTCCTCCTCTACCGTTATAAGCTCCTCTTTACCAATCTCCTGAAGATACTTGTCCAGCGAGGCGCTCTCTCGGTTGGTTATCGACTTCGTAATCTTAAGTTGCCTCATGAACCGTTATATTTTTTAGTTACTATTTCGGAATTTACCTACACCTAGCTCTAACGTATTTTCCGCAGAAATGTTGCGCTAGCACGGGAATCTTTTTCTTTTCCCCTAGCCTACCCCCCAGTGGGGTTAGCCCGCAGCACCACGTGCGCAAATGCCATACCGCGCAGAGCAATGGCCCAAACCGGGCAGCGCCCCCCAGGCTTGGCAGCATGCCACGAGGATTCTACTTCACCATCGGCACCTGCAGCTGCAGCAGATTTCCCCCGCGGCGCAGCGCAAGCACCACCGTATCGCCTGGCGCCGCGATCCCCACCCGCTCGGTGAGCTGGCTAGGCGTGTCTATCGACTTCCCATTCACCGATACTATCACATCGCCCTCCTGCACCCCCGCGGCCTCCGCATTGCTATTGGAGAGTACACGCACCACCTGAACCCCACGCGCCTCGCCCCGCCCATTGCTATTGGCCTCGGTAACCTGCACACCCAGCTGAGTGCGGCGCACCTTGCCGTACACCAGCATATCGTTTATAAACTTTCGCACCAGCGTCTCGGGGATACTGAAGGCATACCCCGTAAAACTACCAGTGGGCGAGGCTATTGCGGTGTTGATACCCACCAGCTGCCCCTGCAGATCCACCAGCGCCCCCCCACTGTTGCCAGGGTTTACCGCAGCATCTATCTGGATGAAAGCCTCTAGGCTCGGCCTATTGGTCTGGTGATTCAGCGTGCGTGCCGTAGCACTCACAATGCCCGCGGTCACCGTATTCTGCAGGTTGAAGGGGTTACCCACAGCCAGCACCCAGCTCCCCACCTGCAGGCTATCAGAGTGCCCGAGCTCTATGGCTGGAATAGGGGCCTTAGGGGTAACCTTGAGCATGGCCAGGTCGGTAAGCGGGTCAGTCCCCACCAGCTGGGCACGGTAGCTTTGCCCATCGGTCAGCGTAACCTCTATGGCACGGGCATTCGCCACCACGTGGTTATTGGTTACTATATAGCCATCGCGCGCCACCACCACGCCAGAGCCTGTGGCCTCCACCGGCCGGCGCACGTTAGGCTGTGGCCCGAAGAAGAATTCGATAATCGACCCCCGATAGGGATTCACCTCCTCCACGTAGGAGCGGGTGCGCACGTGGACGACGGAGGGCGAAGCAACGGCAGCCGCATTGATGAAATCGCTTTCAAAAGCCAGCCGTTTTCGTGCTGCTGGAGGTGTGGCCGCAGAATCCGCTGCCGTTTGGAAAAGGGCCTTGGGCATCCTCTCCCCAAACCGTGAGAACAGCCAACCGCCTACCGCCCCCATCAGGAGGGACAGGATAACCACCCATACCACTAAGCCCCTGCTACGCATATCTTTTCGTTGCATTCTAGTGCGCCCTGTGCCACTGTGAAATTAGTAACGGGCGTAAGTTTACGAATATTGCGCCTACCAGAAAAAATAGCCGTTGTATACCCGCTGAGCCGGTCCCTCGAGCCAAATATCCTGAAAGCCCCGCCCAGCCCGACGGAAGTATACCGCAAGCATCCCCCCTCGTGGACGCAGCGCCACGGGCGACCTCACGCCTTCATCGCGATAGGCTACCGAAAGCGCCACGGCCACCGCGCCAGTGCCGCAGGCCAACGTCTCGCCCTCCACTCCCCGCTCGTAGGTCCGTACTGCGTAATGCCCAGCATCTTCCGTGTAAAAGTCCACATTCACCCCTCCCGTGCCGCGCTCCACATCCCGGCGCAAGGCGGGGGCTAGGGTTGCCATTAATGCTGAATCATCCAGGTCGGCTACCTCAAGCGTTAGGTGGGGTACCCCGGTATTCAGCACCAAGCCGCCGGTACTCCCCTCCTCCCGAATCTCGCTGACATCGGGCATCTGCACCGCGATTCTACGCTCCTCGGGTATTCTCCCACGCAGTACGCCCAGCGATGTTTGCAGGCCGATCTCCTCGCCAAAGAGCCTGTTATCCTGCGCGTAGAGTATGGCGCACCGCGCCCCATTCCCGCACATTTGGGCAGGGTAGCCATCTGCATTGTAGAACTCCATCCGCGGCATCCTATCACCGTCGCCCGGGTAGATCACCATCAGCCCATCGGCCCCCACGCCGAAGTGCCTATCGCACAGCCGTGCTACCGCCTCATGGCTAATTAGCCCCTGGGAATCATGGGGGAGAAGCGAAGCGGACTCTGGCGGTAGGACCACGAAATCGTTCCCTGCGCCTTGGTATTTCTCAAAGGGAATAGATAGCATGCTGATTCTGATTTGCTAGGGGCGAGAGCAAAGAACGCCAACCCAACATTCATTCCACGCCCTCCACCCTGCCCTTGTAACGTAGAAACCGGCTTTTATGTTCGCGCTTAAATAATATGGGAGAACACTTAATCGCGACGCGGGTATCTTAATCGCGAATCGAGGGCCCTAATCGCAACGCGGGGTGCCTTAATCGCAACGCGGCACGCCACGTCGCTACTAAAAACAGCCCAGCCCTGAACGGGGCGGGATGCCTTAATCGCGAGCGGTGTACCCTCATCGCGACGCGGCGCGCCACGTCGCTACTAAAACCAGCCCTCGCAAAACCCGTGTAATGCTGTCGGGGTGCTCTACTCTTGCTCTGCCTCGTCGCTGGGTGCAGCTGCGGTGTTCGGCCTTATAGGCTCGCCAAATCGGAGCTTGCCCACCGTAAGGGTTGAGATCCGCTTGCCCTTGGCCCGGTAGCTCTTCACCCCGATGAACTGCTCAGCATCCACCTCCTCGGGCGGACGTGCAATGTGCTTTCCCGCAAAGGTTACCACCAGGCGTGGATAGGCATCCGCAGAGAGGCACTCCAGCCGCGATCCCTCATCCTCGGCGATGAAGCAGCGTAAGGCCTCGCCCGCCTCAAAGCTGCAGCGTTTGAGGTAGTAGTAGCCCTGCCCAGCATCGTAGTAGGCCACTGTGAATACCTCGCCGGGGTCGAACTTCTTCACCAGAATCGGATGCTCGCCGAAACGCGTACTTGGGTCAGGCGGCAGCGTCTGGAACGTACCCTCGGCATACACGGCCAGCACGCAATCATTCTGCCCGAATTCGCCCAGGAGCTCCCCGCGCCCCTCAAAATTCAGCCGGTTCACGTCCCGGTCTATCCAGACCTTCCGGTCACCGAGCGTTGATACGCCCCGTTCTTTGATCTTCACGCTGCCTACAGGCTTCTTGGTGAGGATGTTCCCCAAGGCTGCACGCCCGCGGATAGCCAGCGTGGCGAAGTCGAAATCAAAGGCCGGGTTCTTCATCTTCAGCGGCACCACCAGGGATACCCGCACCACCTCCGCCTCCCCATTCGGGTTCACGCTCATGTAGAGGATGCTGCTGCCAGGGCTGCCCTGGGTGAGGTTATACTCCCTATCGCGTATGAGCGAGCCTATCGCGCAGCGTTTCACGTAGGTTACGCTATTACGCCCGTCGCGGTAGATCACGTTGTAGGTGGTCCGCCCATCGGCACGGTTGTACACTCCTATGTGGAGAATATCCTTATCGAAGAATTTTTTCCCTGCTACCGGGGTTATCATGTACCGCCCGCTGCGGAGTATCACCAGCACATCGTCTATGTCTGAGCATTCGCCCACGTACTCCGCATCCTTAAGCTCCGTGCCGAAGAACCCGTCCTTCCGGTCCACGTAGAGCTTCTTGTTGGCCGCCACCACCCGCGTAGCCAGTATCTCCTCAAAGTTCACCACCTCGGTGCGCCGGGGGAACGCAGCGCCGTACTCCTTGCCCAGCCGTTTGAAATGCCGTATGGTGTAACCCGTTATATCGGCCAGATCATCCTGCACGGCCTGCATTTCCTGCTCTGTTTTCCTTATCAGCTCATCGGCCCGGTGGGAGTCGTAGAGCGAGAAACGCATCACCTTGATCTCGGTAAGCCGAACGATGTCATCCTTCACGAGCGGACGCCGCAGCAGGTGTACAAAGGGCTGTAGGTGCTCTTCAATGGTCTGCAGCACGGCTTCTTTTGTCTTGCATACTTTGATAAACTCGTAGATGCTGTTCTCAATGAATATGCGTTCGAGCGAGGCGAAGTGCCAGGTGTCCTCCAGCTCCTTGAGGCGGGTACGGAGCACGTCGGCCAGCAGATCGCGAGTCCTGTCCACCGAGGCGCGCAGTATGTCGCTCACCCCTAGGAACAGGGGCTTCTCGCCATCAATGACGCAGGCGCTAGGCGACACCGTAACCTCGCAGTCGGTGAATATGTAGAGCGCGTCGATGGTCTTATCGGGCGACACGTCTGGCGCGAGGTGCAGCACTATCTCCGCATTGGCCGCGGTGTTGTCCTCTACCCTCTTCACCCGGATCTTGCCCTCGTCGTTCGCCTTTCGAATCGATTCAATGAGGGTAGCCGTGGTCTTAGTGAAGGGGATCTCGGTGATGGTAAGGGTCTTCTTGTCAGTTTTCTGAATCCTTGCCCTGATCTTCACCCTCCCCCCGCGCTGCCCGTCGGCGTACCGCGCGCAGTCTACCAGCCCGCCCGTGGGGAAATCGGGAAGTAGCGAGAATTCTTGCCCTTTGAGGTAGGCCACGGCGGCCTCCACAATCTCGTTGAAATTATGCGGGAAGATGAAGGTGGAGACCCCAACAGCGATCCCAGTAGCCCCCTGCGCCAACAGGAGGGGGAATTTGGCGGGCAGCGTTACGGGCTCCTGGTTTCGCCCATCGTAGCTCTTCGTCCATTCGGTGTTCTTGGGGTCGAACACCACATCGAGCGCGAATTTGGTGAGCCGCGCCTCTATGTAGCGTGGTGCGGCAGCGCCATCGCCCGTGAGGATATTGCCCCAGTTGCCCTGCGGGTCTATGAGCAGATCCTTCTGCCCAAGCTGCACGAGCGCGCTACCGATGGAGGCATCGCCGTGCGGATGGTACTGCATGGTGTGCCCTATGATGTTGGCCACCTTGTGGTACCAGCCATCCTCGAGGGTCTTCATGGAGTGGAGTATGCGCCGCTGCACGGGTTTTAGCCCATCGGCCAGGTTGGGGATGGCGCGCTCCAGCACTACGTATGAGGCGTAGTCCAGAAACCAATCCTTATACATCCCCGTGAGGGCGTGCACCGGGAGGGCGGGATCTGCCAGCCGCTGCAAGAAGGCCTGCACAGCCCGCTTACCCTGGGGTGAAGAGGCGGCGGCTTTGCTCTGCCCATCCGTACCCGACGACTCCCCCTCCTCTAGGCTTTGCGTATCAGCCGATAGCTCCTCGCCTGGCCCCTCGGGTGTCTCCATCCCTTCCGTATTCTCCAAATCCATAGCCTGTGTTCAGAATTCCGGGGCAAAGGTAGGAAAAAAAGGAAAAACGCCAGCCCCTAGGGGGTAATCGCAACGAGTGGTGGAATAATCGCGACGGAGAGGTTCTTTAACGCAGCGCGGCACGCCACGTCGCTACAAGCGCAGAGCCGCATGGATGGGCGCACGCAAGGCTGGAGGATGTTTGTGGTAAAGGGCCCAGGAGGGACGGGCAGGCAACTTTCGGCCTGCCCCTACGGCATATCAGCCTTGAGGTAGACCGTACCCGTGCGATTACAGACCGAGTGGTATGCGCCGTACCTTCGCCGTACCAACCCCGTACCTGCGCCGCTGCATGTTCGGATTTCGCTAGCGAAATCCGAACATGCAGCGGCGCAGGTACGGGGTTGGTACGGCGAAGGTACGGCGCATACCACTCGGTCTGTAATCGCACGGGTACGGTCTACCTCAAGGCTGATATGCCGTAGGGGCAGGCCGAAAGTTGCCTGCCCGTCCCTCCTGGGCCCTTTACCACAAACATCCTCCAGCCTTGCGTGCGCCCATCCATGCGGCTCTGCGCTTGTAGCGACGTGGCGTGCCGCGCTGCGTTAAAGAACCTCTCCGTCGCGATTATTCCACCACTCGTTGCGATTACCCCCTAGGGGCTGGCGTTTTTCCTTTTTTTCCTACCTTTGCCCCGGAATTCTGAACACAGGCTATGGATTTGGAGAATACGGAAGGGATGGAGACACCCGAGGGGCCAGGCGAGGAGCTATCGGCTGATACGCAAAGCCTAGAGGAGGGGGAGTCGTCGGGTACGGATGGGCAGAGCAAAGCCGCCGCCTCTTCACCCCAGGGTAAGCGGGCTGTGCAGGCCTTCTTGCAGCGGCTGGCAGATCCCGCCCTCCCGGTGCACGCCCTCACGGGGATGTATAAGGATTGGTTTCTGGACTACGCCTCATACGTAGTGCTGGAGCGCGCCATCCCCAACCTGGCCGATGGGCTAAAACCCGTGCAGCGGCGCATACTCCACTCCATGAAGACCCTCGAGGATGGCTGGTACCACAAGGTGGCCAACATCATAGGGCACACCATGCAGTACCATCCGCACGGCGATGCCTCCATCGGTAGCGCGCTCGTGCAGCTTGGGCAGAAGGATCTGCTCATAGACCCGCAGGGCAACTGGGGCAATATCCTCACGGGCGATGGCGCTGCCGCACCACGCTACATAGAGGCGCGGCTCACCAAATTCGCGCTCGATGTGGTGTTCGACCCCAAGAACACCGAATGGACGAAGAGCTACGATGGGCGAAACCAGGAGCCCGTAACGCTGCCCGCCAAATTCCCCCTCCTGTTGGCGCAGGGGGCTACTGGGATCGCTGTTGGGGTCTCCACCTTCATCTTCCCGCATAATTTCAACGAGATTGTGGAGGCCGCCGTGGCCTACCTCAAAGGGCAAGAATTCTCGCTACTTCCCGATTTCCCCACGGGCGGGCTGGTAGACTGCGCGCGGTACGCCGACGGGCAGCGCGGGGGGAGGGTGAAGATCAGGGCAAGGATTCAGAAAACTGACAAGAAGACCCTTACCATCACCGAGATCCCCTTCACTAAGACCACGGCTACCCTCATTGAATCGATTCGAAAGGCGAACGACGAGGGCAAGATCCGGGTGAAGAGGGTAGAGGACAACACCGCGGCCAATGCGGAGATAGTGCTGCACCTCGCGCCAGACGTGTCGCCCGATAAGACCATCGACGCGCTCTACATATTCACCGACTGCGAGGTTACGGTGTCGCCTAGCGCCTGCGTCATTGATGGCGAGAAGCCCCTGTTCCTAGGGGTGAGCGACATACTGCGCGCCTCGGTGGACAGGACTCGCGATCTGCTGGCCGACGTGCTCCGTACCCGCCTCAAGGAGCTGGAGGACACCTGGCACTTCGCCTCGCTCGAACGCATATTCATTGAGAACAGCATCTACGAGTTTATCAAAGTATGCAAGACAAAAGAAGCCGTGCTGCAGACCATTGAAGAGCACCTACAGCCCTTTGTACACCTGCTGCGGCGTCCGCTCGTGAAGGATGACATCGTTCGGCTTACCGAGATCAAGGTGATGCGTTTCTCGCTCTACGACTCCCACCGGGCCGATGAGCTGATAAGGAAAACAGAGCAGGAAATGCAGGCCGTGCAGGATGATCTGGCCGATATAACGGGTTACACCATACGGCATTTCAAACGGCTGGGCAAGGAGTACGGCGCTGCGTTCCCCCGGCGCACCGAGGTGGTGAACTTTGAGGAGATACTGGCTACGCGGGTGGTGGCGGCCAACAAGAAGCTCTACGTGGACCGGAAGGACGGGTTCTTCGGCACGGAGCTTAAGGATGCGGAGTACGTGGGCGAATGCTCAGACATAGACGATGTGCTGGTGATACTCCGCAGCGGGCGGTACATGATAACCCCGGTAGCAGGGAAAAAATTCTTCGATAAGGATATTCTCCACATAGGAGTGTACAACCGTGCCGATGGGCGGACCACCTACAACGTGATCTACCGCGACGGGCGTAATAGCGTAACCTACGTGAAACGCTGCGCGATAGGCTCGCTCATACGCGATAGGGAGTATAACCTCACCCAGGGCAGCCCTGGCAGCAGCATCCTCTACATGAGCGTGAACCCGAATGGGGAGGCGGAGGTGGTGCGGGTATCCCTGGTGGTGCCGCTGAAGATGAAGAACCCGGCCTTTGATTTCGACTTCGCCACGCTGGCTATCCGCGGGCGTGCAGCCTTGGGGAACATCCTCACCAAGAAGCCTGTAGGCAGCGTGAAGATCAAAGAACGGGGCGTATCAACGCTCGGTGACCGGAAGGTCTGGATAGACCGGGACGTGAACCGGCTGAATTTTGAGGGGCGCGGGGAGCTCCTGGGCGAATTCGGGCAGAATGATTGCGTGCTGGCCGTGTATGCCGAGGGTACGTTCCAGACGCTGCCGCCTGACCCAAGTACGCGTTTCGGCGAGCATCCGATTCTGGTGAAGAAGTTCGACCCCGGCGAGGTATTCACAGTGGCCTACTACGATGCTGGGCAGGGCTACTACTACCTCAAACGCTGCAGCTTTGAGGCGGGCGAGGCCTTACGCTGCTTCATCGCCGAGGATGAGGGATCGCGGCTGGAGTGCCTCTCTGCGGATGCCTATCCACGCCTGGTGGTAACCTTTGCGGGAAAGCACATTGCACGTCCGCCCGAGGAGGTGGATGCTGAGCAGTTCATCGGGGTGAAGAGCTACCGGGCCAAGGGCAAGCGGATCTCAACCCTTACGGTGGGCAAGCTCCGATTTGGCGAGCCTATAAGGCCGAACACCGCAGCTGCACCCAGCGACGAGGCAGAGCAAGAGTAGAGCACCCCGACAGCATTACACGGGTTTTGCGAGGGCTGGTTTTAGTAGCGACGTGGCGCGCCGCGTCGCGATGAGGGTACACCGCTCGCGATTAAGGCATCCCGCCCCGTTCAGGGCTGGGCTGTTTTTAGTAGCGACGTGGCGTGCCGCGTTGCGATTAAGGCACCCCGCGTTGCGATTAGGGCCCTCGATTCGCGATTAAGATACCCGCGTCGCGATTAAGTGTTCTCCCATATTATTTAAGCGCGAACATAAAAGCCGGTTTCTACGTTACAAGGGCAGGGTGGAGGGCGTGGAATGAATGTTGGGTTGGCGTTCTTTGCTCTCGCCCCTAGCAAATCAGAATCAGCATGCTATCTATTCCCTTTGAGAAATACCAAGGCGCAGGGAACGATTTCGTGGTCCTACCGCCAGAGTCCGCTTCGCTTCTCCCCCATGATTCCCAGGGGCTAATTAGCCATGAGGCGGTAGCACGGCTGTGCGATAGGCACTTCGGCGTGGGGGCCGATGGGCTGATGGTGATCTACCCGGGCGACGGTGATAGGATGCCGCGGATGGAGTTCTACAATGCAGATGGCTACCCTGCCCAAATGTGCGGGAATGGGGCGCGGTGCGCCATACTCTACGCGCAGGATAACAGGCTCTTTGGCGAGGAGATCGGCCTGCAAACATCGCTGGGCGTACTGCGTGGGAGAATACCCGAGGAGCGTAGAATCGCGGTGCAGATGCCCGATGTCAGCGAGATTCGGGAGGAGGGGAGTACCGGCGGCTTGGTGCTGAATACCGGGGTACCCCACCTAACGCTTGAGGTAGCCGACCTGGATGATTCAGCATTAATGGCAACCCTAGCCCCCGCCTTGCGCCGGGATGTGGAGCGCGGCACGGGAGGGGTGAATGTGGACTTTTACACGGAAGATGCTGGGCATTACGCAGTACGGACCTACGAGCGGGGAGTGGAGGGCGAGACGTTGGCCTGCGGCACTGGCGCGGTGGCCGTGGCGCTTTCGGTAGCCTATCGCGATGAAGGCGTGAGGTCGCCCGTGGCGCTGCGTCCACGAGGGGGGATGCTTGCGGTATACTTCCGTCGGGCTGGGCGGGGCTTTCAGGATATTTGGCTCGAGGGACCGGCTCAGCGGGTATACAACGGCTATTTTTTCTGGTAGGCGCAATATTCGTAAACTTACGCCCGTTACTAATTTCACAGTGGCACAGGGCGCACTAGAATGCAACGAAAAGATATGCGTAGCAGGGGCTTAGTGGTATGGGTGGTTATCCTGTCCCTCCTGATGGGGGCGGTAGGCGGTTGGCTGTTCTCACGGTTTGGGGAGAGGATGCCCAAGGCCCTTTTCCAAACGGCAGCGGATTCTGCGGCCACACCTCCAGCAGCACGAAAACGGCTGGCTTTTGAAAGCGATTTCATCAATGCGGCTGCCGTTGCTTCGCCCTCCGTCGTCCACGTGCGCACCCGCTCCTACGTGGAGGAGGTGAATCCCTATCGGGGGTCGATTATCGAATTCTTCTTCGGGCCACAGCCTAACGTGCGCCGGCCGGTGGAGGCCACAGGCTCTGGCGTGGTGGTGGCGCGCGATGGCTATATAGTAACCAATAACCACGTGGTGGCGAATGCCCGTGCCATAGAGGTTACGCTGACCGATGGGCAAAGCTACCGTGCCCAGCTGGTGGGGACTGACCCGCTTACCGACCTGGCCATGCTCAAGGTTACCCCTAAGGCCCCTATTCCAGCCATAGAGCTCGGGCACTCTGATAGCCTGCAGGTGGGGAGCTGGGTGCTGGCTGTGGGTAACCCCTTCAACCTGCAGAATACGGTGACCGCGGGCATTGTGAGTGCTACGGCACGCACGCTGAATCACCAGACCAATAGGCCGAGCCTAGAGGCTTTCATCCAGATAGATGCTGCGGTAAACCCTGGCAACAGTGGGGGGGCGCTGGTGGATCTGCAGGGGCAGCTGGTGGGTATCAACACCGCAATAGCCTCGCCCACTGGTAGTTTTACGGGGTATGCCTTCAGTATCCCCGAGACGCTGGTGCGAAAGTTTATAAACGATATGCTGGTGTACGGCAAGGTGCGCCGCACTCAGCTGGGTGTGCAGGTTACCGAGGCCAATAGCAATGGGCGGGGCGAGGCGCGTGGGGTTCAGGTGGTGCGTGTACTCTCCAATAGCAATGCGGAGGCCGCGGGGGTGCAGGAGGGCGATGTGATAGTATCGGTGAATGGGAAGTCGATAGACACGCCTAGCCAGCTCACCGAGCGGGTGGGGATCGCGGCGCCAGGCGATACGGTGGTGCTTGCGCTGCGCCGCGGGGGAAATCTGCTGCAGCTGCAGGTGCCGATGGTGAAGTAGAATCCTCGTGGCATGCTGCCAAGCCTGGGGGGCGCTGCCCGGTTTGGGCCATTGCTCTGCGCGGTATGGCA
Organism: Candidatus [Bacteroides] periocalifornicus; assembly: GCA_001421095.1. Taxonomy (GTDB): domain Bacteria; phylum Bacteroidota; class Bacteroidia; order Bacteroidales; family CAJPTX01; genus Bacteroides_D; species Bacteroides_D periocalifornicus. The sequence goes on from LIIK01000007.1 coordinate 47,042, forward strand.
TTTGCGCACGTGGTGCTGCGGGCTAACCCCACTGGGGGGTAGGCTAGGGGAAAAGAAAAAGATTCCCGTGCTAGCGCAACATTTCTGCGGAAAATACGTTAGAGCTAGGTGTAGGTAAATTCCGAAATAGTAACTAAAAAATATAACGGTTCATGAGGCAACTTAAGATTACGAAGTCGATAACCAACCGAGAGAGCGCCTCGCTGGACAAGTATCTTCAGGAGATTGGTAAAGAGGAGCTTATAACGGTAGAGGAGGAGGTAGAGCTCGCGCAACGGATACGGAAGGGTGATCGCAACGCGCTAGAAAAGCTCACGCGCGCCAACCTTCGGTTCGTGGTCTCGGTGGCTAAGCAGTACCAGAACCAAGGGCTCACGCTGCCCGACCTCATCAACGAGGGTAACCTCGGTCTGATAAGAGCGGGTGAAAAGTTCGACGAAACGCGGGGCTTCAAGTTCATCTCCTACGCAGTATGGTGGATTCGGCAGTCGATTCTGCAGGCACTCGCTGAGCAGTCTCGCATAGTACGCCTCCCTCTCAACCAGGTGGGGGCGCTGAATAAGATCAACAAGGCTATCGCGAAGTTTGAGCAGGAGAACCACCGTACCCCCTCGGTGGATGAGCTGGCCAAGGATCTCGGTATGCCGAAGGATAAGGTGGCCGACAGCCTTAGGGTGTCGGGGCGGCACGTGTCGATAGACGCCCCCTTCAACGAGGCCGAGGACAACAGCATGCTCGATGTGATGCCCAATCCCGACGCGCCGTATGCTGACCAGGACTTGATGCGTGAGAGCCTGAGCCGTGAGATAGAGCGCGCGCTGGCTACGCTCACAGATCGCGAAAGGGACATTATAAAATATTTCTACGGTATAGATTACCCAGAGAAGACGCTGGAGGAGATAGCCGACGAGTTCGACCTTACCCGCGAGCGTGTTCGCCAGATTAAGGAGAAGGCGATACGCCGGCTGCGAGGGCAGAGCCGTTCGAAGAACCTGAAGGCCTTCTTGGGCTAGCAATCCCATTCGTTCTACTATGGATATGGCGAGCCTCTGCGAGTTTTGGGGCTCGTCTTTTTTATATTCCAAGGAGAGCGATTACCATTGTGGGATTTTTCTTACCTTTGCGTCCAAATCCAAGAGAGAACTATGGATGTAGTCCAGCTCCTGCAGGCCGACCTGCATGATGCATTAGCGGGCGTGCTGGGGGTGAAGCCCGAGCCGACAGAGGTTGCGGTAACGCCCACCAAGGCCGAATTCGATGGCGATTACACTCTGGTGGTGTTCCCCTGGGTGAAAAGAGCGCAGCGTAGCCCTGAGCAGCTGGCCATAGCAGTGGGCGACTATCTCTTGGAGCACTCAGCCCTGGTGGAAGACTTCAATGTGGTGAAGGGATTTCTCAACATCACCATCAGGCCTGGGGTGTGGGTGCAGGCCCTGCGAGAGATACCCGTAGACGGCACTTACGGCTTCGCCAAGCCCAACAGCTCGGGGCAGTCTATAATGGTGGAGTACTCCTCGCCCAACACCAATAAACCCCTCCACCTCGGGCATATTCGTAATATACTGCTCGGGCACTCTGTGAGCCAGATACTCGCCGCCATGGGGCATAGGGTGATAAGGGCTAATCTGGTGAATGATAGGGGTATACATATTTGTAAATCGATGGTGGCATGGCTGAGGTACGGCCACGGCGAGACCCCCCAGAGTGCCCATATGAAGGGCGACCACCTCATAGGCAAGTACTATGTGCGCTATGACCAGGAGTACCGGCGCGAGGTTCAGGAACTTATAGATTCTACGGGCTGCACCGAGGAGGAGGCAAAGTCCAAGGCCTCCATACTGCAAGAGGCCCAGGAGATGCTACGCAGGTGGGAGGCGCAGGATCCTGATATTCTGTCGCTCTGGCGCAGGATGAATGGCTGGGTGTACGAGGGGTTTGACACCACCTATAGCCAGCTCGGCGTAGGGTTCGATAGGGTGTACTACGAGAGCGAGACCTACCTGGCAGGGCGTACCATCGTGCTCCAGGGGCTCGAGCGCGGAATATTCACCCGCAGGGAGGATGGGTCGGTGTGGATTGACCTTCGGGCTGACGGGCTCGACCAAAAGCTCCTGCTGCGTAGCGACGGCACCACGGTGTACATGACCCAGGATCTCGGTACGGCCACCCAACGATTCCACGAGTACGCGCTCACCAGCATGGTGTACGTGGTGGGCAATGAGCAGGATTACCATTTCCAGGTGCTCCGTCTGATACTCAAGCATCTGGGGTACGATTGGGCTGATAGGCTCTACCACCTCAGCTACGGGATGGTGAATCTCCCGGAGGGGAAAATGAAATCGCGCGAAGGAACGGTGGTGGATGCAGACGACCTTATAGCGCAGATGGATGAAACGGCGCGTGCAACAGCTGCCGAGCTTGGAAAGGCTGTAGATCTCCCAGAGGCCGACCGCGATGCCATTCACCACGCAGTAGGGCTTGGCGCACTGAAATACTTCATCCTGAAGGTAGATCCCACAAAGACCATGGTTTTTGATCCCAAGGAATCCATTGATTTCAACGGGAATACAGGGCCATTCATCCAATACACGCATGCCCGTGGCTGCTCGGTACTCCGTAAGCTGGAGGATGGGGTAGGGGAAACCATGCCCCAGGAGGTGCGAGGGCTCTCTGCCCTGGAGCGTAACCTTATCCGGGGGCTTGCGCAGTGGCCACAAGTGCTTAGGCAGGCTGCAGAGCAACTGAGTCCAGCCCTAGTGGCCAACTACGCCTATGAGCTTGCGCGCTATTTCAACCAGTTTTACCATGATTGCCCCATAGCCAAAGAGCCAGATCAACGGCTTCGAGCCGTGAGAATCGCCAGCACGCGTGCAACGGTGGCGGTGCTAAAGGCTGCTCTCAAGCTCTTGGGTATCCACGCCCCCGAGCTGATGTAAAAAAACACCAACCCCTTTCGGGCAGCAAGAGGCTACGGTGCACATGCAGAATTCGGTATCTTGGGATGCTCTCCTATGTGTTGGTATAACCCTTCCCTGCAGCAATGAACTATAGCGAAACGGTGGATTACCTGATGCGTGCGCTGCCCATGTACCAGCGCGATGGGGCCGCAGCCTACAAGGCCGACCTATCCATTAGCCAGGCTTTGGATCTCTACGATGGCTATCCGCACCAGCAGTACGCAACGGTGCATGTGGCGGGCACGAATGGCAAGGGCAGCGTCTCGCATATGCTGTGCGCAGTGCTTATGGCTGCTGGCTACCGCGTGGGGCTATTCACCTCGCCCCATCTGGTAGATTTTCGCGAGCGTATTCGGGTGAATGGGCAGCTGGTAGACCAGGACTACGTGACGGATTACGTGGATCGGCATCGTGATATTTTTGAGGAGCTGCAACCGTCATTTTTTGAGATGTCAGCCGCATTGGCTTTTAGCTACTTTGCTGACCAGAAGGTAGATCTTGCGGTGATAGAGGTGGGGATGGGGGGACGTCTGGATTCGACCAACATCATATCCCCGCTCTTGAGCGTAATCACGAACATAAGTCTTGACCACACAGCTTTCCTTGGCAGTACGCTCTCTGAAATTGCCGGGGAGAAGGCTGGGATCATAAAGCAAGGAACGCCCGTGGTATTCGGGGAGACGAATGAGAACACCCGAAGGGTATTTGTGAGCCGTGCCCGCCAGCTGGGGGCACCATTCCGCTTTGCCGATCAGGATTGGCGGTGTCTTGAGCAAAGGCAAGATGGGAAGCTGCAAAGCCTTACGTTTCAGCGAGCTGGGGATGGAGAAAAGTTAGAGGTCGTTACAGATCTCAAGGGGGCGGTGCAGGCGCACAATATCCCAGTTGTGCTCTCGTCGGTAGAGATGCTGCGGGAGCAGGGTGTAAGAATACCCAAGGAGGCTCTTCTGGAGGGAGTAGAGCGTGCTGCATCTCTTACAGGTCTACGTGGACGTTGGGAAGAGCTAGCCCAAAGGCCGCTTGTGGTTTGCGATACCGGGCATAATGAAGGAGGATTGAGGGAGGTGGTGGCGCAGATAGCCTCTACACCCCATGCACACCTCCACTATGTGCTTGGTTTTGTGAATGATAAGGATATTGACCATATACTGCCACTGCTGCCCACGGATGCTACCTATTACTTCTGCAAGGCCAGTGTGCCTCGGGCTATGGAGGCTGGGCATCTAGCAGGGTTGGCTGGTCGCATCGGGCTGCACGGCAAGGTCTACCAGTCGGTTGCCGAGGCGGTAATGGCGGCTAGAGCTGCTGCCACGCCTGAGGATATGGTGATGATAGGCGGTAGCACCTTTGTAGTGGCCGATGCCCTTAGGGACTGCGAATGGTAAGGGACTAGAGCTTTTGCCCACGGCTCGTTTTACAATCAAACCCTCTTTGCTATGGAACGGTTTACAGGCGATGTGGAGCAAATGAGGTTTCACTACACTACGCAGGTGCGCATTCGTTACGGTGAAACCGATGCAATGGGCTATGTCTACTACGGGAACTACCCACTGTTCATGGAGGTGGGACGGAATGAGCTGATGCGCTCGCTGGGATTCCCCTACGGGCGGATGGAGAGCGAGGGGGTGATGATGCCCGTGGTAGAGATGTATGTGAAGTACGGTACGCCAGCCCGATACGATGATCTGCTGGATATAACCACGGGAATCCTCGACATTCGGGGTGCCTCTGTGGTCTTCGGCTATCGAATGACGAGGGCGGTAGATGGTGTGCTGGTGGTTTGGGGGACTACCACATTGGCCTTTGTAGACAAGGAGAAACGCACGCCAGTGAGAGCGCCCAAATCTGTCCTTGCCAGGGTAGAGGAGGCGATAGCCCGCCAGAAGTAGCCTGGTGTGTTCGCCAACGGCTAGGTAGCACGAGCAGATTTCCAGTGAATAGGGTGGGAGAGTTTAACCTCTGGCAATCGTAGAATTTACACACACCATGCAGTTCTATCTTGTCTTTGGGAATGCGTTGGCGGTTTGGTTTGCCGAGTGGGGTTGGCTGCTTAGTGCGCTCTATTTCATCACCATAGCAGCTACGGTGCTGCTGGTGATACTCGATAAGCGCGACCCCACGAAAACCACGCTATGGGTGGTTGTGCTCGTCTTGCTGCCCGTGTTGGGCTTTCTCCTCTACCTGTTTTTCGGACGAAATCTCCGTAGGTCCCGTATCTATAAGCGCAAGAAACCCATAGATCTCTCTGGCCTTCGGGAATCGATAGATCCCTACATGGTCTCCCTGCCCGAGTGGGTAGAATCCACCTCCTCTAGCGTCAATGCCTCTATTGCACGCCTGCTGCTCAACAATAGCCGCTCTCCAGTGCTGCGAGGCAATAGGGCGAAGGTTTACCACCAAGGGCGTGAGGCTTTCGGTGCGCTGCTTGCCGACATTGAATCAGCACGAGAATTCATCCACCTGGAGTACTATATCTGGTCGGCTGACACGATAGGGACGATAATGGCCGAACTCCTGATGGCTAAAGCGAGGGCTGGCCTCGACGTGCGCATCCTCTACGATGCCGTGGGGAGCTGGGGGCTGAGCAAGCGCTATGTGCGCGAACTCCAAGAGGCGGGCGTGCAGATTTTCCAGTTTCAGCGGGTGCGATTCCCCTATTTTGCCGACCGGCTCAACTACCGCAACCACCGGAAGATAGCTGTAATCGATGGCACCATAGGGCACATGGGGGGGATGAATGTGGCCGACAAGTATATGGATGGCGACCCCAAGCTCGGTTCGTGGTATGATAGCCAGCTGCGCCTTGTAGGCCCCTCGGTGGCAGCAATGCACCTGATTTTTATCAACGACTGGGATTTCGTAACCCACTACGCGCACCCCTTTGAATTCCATAGGGTGGAGTACCCCAATACCCCAGAGAACGTGGCGGTACAGGTGGCGGCTAGCGGCCCGGAAACCAACTGGGCCACCATAATGCAGGCCTACTTTACTGCGATAGCCAAGGCGCGCCACCACATCTACATCTGCTCGCCCTACTTTGTGCCGAATGAGAGCATCCTCACGGCACTGCGTACAGCATCGCTGAGCGGAGTAGAGGTTAGAATCCTTCTCCCGGCCAAAAGCGATTCACGCTTTGTCCACTGGGCTACCAGGAGCTACATCCAAACGCTGCTGGATGCCGAGATACAGGTGTACCTATTCCAGGGCGGGTTCAACCATTCCAAGACGGTGATGATCGACTCAACCTGCTGCACCATAGGCTCTGCCAATATGGACATCCGAAGCTTTGAGGATAACTTTGAGGTAGTGGCCCTTGTGTACGATTCGGCACTTACCCAAGAGATGGAGGCCGACTTCTTGGTTCAGCTAGAGCGTAGCCAGCGGGTTTCGCCCATTGCTTGGAGGGAGAGGGGATTCCCAGATCGTTTCAAGGATGCGGTGGCGAGCCTATTCAGCCCGCTGTTCTGAGACCTCTGCAAAGGTCCCGTGAGGGTTCAATCTTTTACAGGAAGGCTTTCCTCTTCTTGCGAATAAATAGGTTTTAATCAATCACTTCCATTTTTCGAAGACAGTAGCGACGCGTCGTGCCGCGTTGTTTATATGATTTTTGCAGAGGTCTCGTTCTAGGTATAGGGTTGAATTCCTGTTGATTAAAGAAGGGGGAGGGCATGCAGCCCTCCCCCTTCTTTTGTCTTTATTCCGTCTGAAAAAGATGGTGTCGTCCCACGTTGAGGGTCCGCTGAGTGCGGAAAATGCGGGAGATTGGCTATCTCTGCTCGAATGGCGCAAGGATTTGACGGGTTTCAGCCACCCGTGCTGCTAGGAATTCAGGATCTTTCGCCTCGGCTAGGAACCGGAGTAGCGGCTCGGTGTTCGAGGGGCGGATGTTGAACCACCAGGAGGGATACTCCACACGGTAGCCGTCATAATCGAACAGTGCTTCTGGTTGCTGTTGATTCATGAAGTGGTCCTTTACAGCATCCATGGCGGCCTGCTTGTCGGCAATGCGGAAATTGATCTCGCCGGTGTTGGCATAGGTCTTGATTTGCCCGATAAGTTGCCCTAGCGACTGCCCAGCACGCTTGAGGTCGGCCACCACGTTCAGCAGCTGTATGGCGGCCAATAGCCCAGAGTCTGAGTAGAAGAAATCGCGGAAGTAGTAGTGCCCAGCGAGTTCACCTCCGAATAGTCCATCGATCTCCTTGAGGCGGCTTGCCATGTAGGCGCGTCCTACCCGCCAGGTTTGCACTAGGCCACCCATGGGGGCTAGGTGTTCCTGCACGGCCTTAGAGGTTCTTATGTCCACGAGGATGGGTTGTGGCTTGGCCTTGAGCTGTGCGGCGTAATTGTGCCCCAGCACCGCCAGCATGAGGTCTGGGGGGATAAACTGCCCCTTCTCATCTATGAAAACCACGCGGTCACCATCGCCGTCGAATATGATTCCCACATCGCAGCCACTCGCCTGCACCAGCCTGCGAAGGTCTGCCGTATTCTCGGGTAGGAGGGGGTTCGCCTCGTGGTTGGGAAAGGTGCCGTCTGGCGTATCGTACAGGAAGTACCGATGCCCTGTGGCTCTGAGCTTGGTTGCCTCGTCTAGCCTTGTGCTACAGTCATTTCCGCAGGATTGCGCAGGGGTATTACTCCTGACATCGGGTGGCTGCTCGGCTAGCACAGAATTCCCGTGTTGGGTGGTGCTGGGCAGGATATCGTGAATGAGCAGCCCGGCCATGCCGTTGGAGCAGTCGATGCCGATATTGAGATTCGTTATATCGCGCAGGAAGCTCTGTAGGAATTGCACATACTCTGCGCGTATATCTAATGGGCTGATGCTCCCACGTTTATCCACAGGTTCTACGGGAATCGTATTCACCCTCCGTTCCACTTCACCCAGGCCGCTGTCGTACCCCACGGGCATTGCGCCCTCGCGAGACACTTTCAGCCCGTTGTACTCCTTGGGATTATGCGAGGCGGTAATCTGTACCGAGGCGTGGTAGCCATGCTTGGCGGTGGCGTAGTAGACTAGGGGTGTGGTGGCCAGCCCGAGGTCGAGCACATCCACCCCAGCATCCATTATGCCACGGGTGAGGTAGTCATGGATCTCTACTGAGGATGGGCGGGCATCGCGCCCCACCAGCACCTGTTTAGCCCCGAGGTACTGGGCTAGATGGAAACCGATTTTGTAGACATCGTCTCGGGTGAAGTCTACCCCGTAGACCCCGCGGACATCGTAGGCGTGGAAGGCATTCATGGCAAAGGGGGATTGGTATTACGCAAACCAGCTGCTGTGTATGGAATTCAGGAGCATGGCGCCATCTGAATTCCCCTGGGCGGGGTCAGCAGCACGCTCAGGGTGGGGCATCATGCCGACGATACGCCCCGTGGGATCGCAAATCCCGGCGATGTTGCTCACCGAGCCGTTGGGGTTGGCCGCGTCGCGCACCCTCCCGTCGGCATCGCAGTAGCGGAGGAGAATCTGGTTGCGGATACGCATCTGCCCTAGGGTTTCATCGTCCACGTAGTAGCATCCCTCGGCATGGGCTATGGGTATGCGTAGGGCCTTGTCTTTGAGCAGCCCGCCGGTAGGCCAGCGGAGTTTTACCTCGGGGAGGAGGTAGACGTCTCGGCACACGAATCGCTGGCCATTGTTGCGCCGCAGCGCGCCCGGGAGCAGCCCCGATTCGCATAGCACCTGGAATCCGTTGCAGATACCCAGCACGCAGCCGCCCTGCGCCACAAAATCGCGTATTGCTCCCATGATGGGCGAGAAGCAGGCCAGCGCGCCAGAGCGGAGGTAGTCGCCATATGAGAACCCGCCGGGTATCACCACCGCATCTACCCCTTGCAGATCGGTATCTTTATGCCAGAGGAATACCACCTCTTGCCCCATGATATCGCGGAGTATGTACTGCGCATCGCGATCGCAGTTCGACCCGGGGAACACCACCACACCGTATTTCATACCGTTGAATTAGCAAGATTTGCACAGGGCAAAGGTAGTGAATGTGTAGGAGAAAAAGAAGGGGTGGGGCGCGAATTGCCCACGGAAGTGCAACATTGGCGGGGGGTATATCGTTATCTAGAAGTAGAAAACAGGGAGAACGGAGAACTCTAGGCTGGTGGGCTTGCTTGCGGCGGTGTGGTTTGTACTAGCGAATTGTTGAACCGCGTTCCCCATCCAAAAAAATGCGTTTGCCAGTATCAAAAAGGGAGAGCAACTCGCCGCCATCCCATGCTACAGATCGGTACAGCCTCCGCCAAGTCGTTGGCTAATAGGGATATATATTGTTAAAGAAGGAAAGATGATGAAAATCGTAACGATGTTGGCCATGTGTGGAACGGTATTGGCTGGTGCTGAGACTTTTGCCCAACGCCCGGTGGTGAGCGATGTGCAGGTGGAGCATGTACGGGTATTCAGGCGCGGGGCAGAACTCCGCTGCACGGCAAGCGTAACCCTGCCGCAAGGGGAGAGCGTGGTGGTGCTGCGGAACATAGCGAAAAATCCCGACGAGGAATCCCTGCAGGTGGGAAGCTCGCAGGCAGGAATCACGGTGCTGCAAGCCCAGGTGGCGAGAGACTACTTCAAGGATGACGAATCCCAAGACCTCCCTGAGACCAAGGCGCAGCGCGATAGGCTCAAGCAGGCCGAACGGGAACTGGGGGCGCTGAGCCGACGCAGCGAAACCCTGGCAGCCGTGCTGGGCAAGCTGGATGAATGCCCCATAGCCCCAGACGGCACCACCAGCATGACGGCCGAAACCTTCGACAAGCTCGTGGGGGCGCAGGTACGCAAGCGCACAGAGCTGACCGACGAGATCGCCAAGGTGAATGACGAGGTAACGGCAAAGAAGAAGGAGATCAAACGGCTGCGCACCGAGCTTTACGGCGGGCAGGAGGAAACGGGCGAACAGGCGCAACGCCCTGTGCTGCTACTCCGCCTCGCCAGCACCAAAGCCGGCCCTGTAAAGCTCTCGGTAAACTACATAAGCCAGGGGGCCTACTGGAATCCCCAGTATGAGATTCGTAGTGAGGGTACCGATACCCCTCTGCGCCTTACTACGCGCGCCACACTGCGCCAAACCACTGGCGTAGAGTGGAAAAACGTGAAGCTGAGCCTGGTGAATGGCACCCCCTCTGCGCATAATCAGCTCCCAGAGCTGACGCCGTGGTTCATCCATCTGGCCTCGCCATCGAACGCCACGAGTAAGATGGGATATGCCGAGAAAACGTTGCCCAACGCCATGGCAACGGCCAACTACAGCGTTCAGAGGGAAGTGCTGTACGATGCTGAAGAGGATGAGGCTGTATCTGAAGATGCTGGTTTCGAGGTGGAGAGCAACCAATTCAGCGTGAGCTATGAGGTGGCAACCCCCTATACCATACGGAGCGGGCAGGCCGAAACCCTCGTCGCGCTTACGCAGCAGCAGATTCCTGCCGAGTACCAGTACATAGCAGCCCCCAACATGAGCCCCGAGGCCTACCTGGTAGCCCGCGTGAAGGATTTCAGCCAGTACGGGCTTATAAGTGCACCCGCCACCGTGGTTTTTGACAATATGCAGGTGGGCCGTACCTATCTCGATGCCGCTGAGCAGGAGGGCACTCTAACGGTAACCCTAGGGGTTGATCCCCGCATCATCATCAAGCGCGAGGAGGTGAAGGATAAAACCGGGCAAAAATTCCTCTCTAGCACCGCAGAGCGCACCCTGACCTACGATCTGCAGCTCAAGAACAGCAAGCGCGAGCCTATAAAGCTGGAGGTTCGTGATCGCTACCCCCTCACCACAAACGATGCCGTGCATGTGGAGCTGCTGGAGAGTAGCCGAGCCACCGTCGACAGCGAGAAAGGATACCTGAGTTGGGAGGTAGAGCTGGCCTCCGGCGAATCGAAGAGCCTACGGGTAAGCTACAAAGTAAAATACCCGAAAGGGAAGACGATACTGGGGCTCTAGGAACTGATAGAATCCTGGCTGAATCCCTACTGTAGATCGGGGTATCTCCCCAGTCTGCAGTAGGGATTTTTACATCCATGCGAATGCTGAGGGGGTATTATGATTCCTCTGCAAAAGACCCGCTTTTAGCGTTGCATTTGTCTACATATGCGCCGTACCAACGCCGTACCATCCCCGTACCTGCGCCGCTTCATCTTCGGATTTCATGACGAAATCCGAGGATGCACTAGAGGTGGTACGGGGATGGTACGGCGTTGGTACGGAGTTGGTCAGGCCGACTACCCCTAATTCTCCCTGTGGGCTCGGCGTTTGCGCAGCCTGTACCCATTCTAGGACCTCTGCAAAAGTCCGGTGTGGGTTCAATCTTTCATAGGGTCATCGGGTAGATAAATTGGGTAGGAAGCAAGCACTCCCATCTACCGAAGACGGTAGCTATGCGGCGTGCCGCGTCGTTTTATGTGGGTTTTGCAGGGGTCTTATTCCATGCCGCTACCCATTTCTACAGGAGAGCGGGCAGGCAACTTCTACAGCGTGCAGCCGTTGCCCCTCGATGCGATTCCCCGTTTTTTTCTACCTTTGCGCCCTGTAAACGTAATAGCAGGGTATGAGCGAGCAGAAAGGCAGCAGGGAGCGGGTGTGTGCCATTTGCGGGCGAGGGCCCCAGGAACGGCAGCTGATGCAGGGGGTCAAGGGCTACGTGTGCACCGAGTGCATAGAGATGGCGCACAGCTATCTACAGTCTGAGATGGAGGCCGCGGCCAAGGAACTCGATTTCACCGCAGAGGATCTCATGCCGCCCACTGAGATGAAGGCCTTTCTGGATAGGTATGTGGTGGGGCAAGATCGGGCCAAACGATACCTTTGCGTAGCGGTGTACAACCACTACAAGCGGCTCATGGCAAGAGCCCAACGGGGGGAGGAGGACACCCCGAGCGTGGAGTTGGAGAAGAGCAATATCCTGCTGGTTGGGCCTACGGGTACGGGTAAGACGCTGCTGGCACGTACCATAGCCCGGATGCTCAAGGTGCCATTCGCCATAGTGGATGCCACGGTACTCACGGAGGCGGGCTACGTGGGAGAGGATGTGGAGAGCATTATCACCCGCCTGCTCATGGCGGCAGACTACGATGTGGCGGCTGCTGAGCGCGGCATCCTCTTCATAGATGAGATAGATAAAATAGCCCGCAAGAGCGACAACCCCTCCATAACGCGCGATGTGAGCGGCGAGGGGGTACAGCAGGCTCTGCTCAAGATTCTGGAGGGTACCGTGGTGCACGTAGCGCCGCAGGGAGGGCGTAAGCACCCAGAGCAGAAGCTAACCCCTGTGAATACAAAGGATATCCTCTTCATAGGGGGAGGGGCGTTTGAGGGTATCGAGCGCCACATAGCCCGTCGGCTCAACACGCAGGTGGTAGGCTATGGCGCGCAAAAGCAGCGTGAGCGCATCAAGACTGACGACCTCATGCAGTACATAGCCCCACAGGATTTGAGGGCATACGGATTGATACCTGAGCTGGTAGGGCGCCTCCCGGTAATATCGCACCTGGAGGCTCTGGGGCGAGAGACGCTCCGCAATATCCTAGTGCAGCCCGAGAACGCTATCATTCGGCAGTACCAAGCGCTTTTCGGCTACGATGGTATCTCCCTGCAGATAGATGACGAGGTTCTGGACTACGTGGTGGATAAGGCGATTGAATTCAAGCTGGGGGCTAGGGGGCTACGTTCCATATGCGAGGCTATACTTATGGATGGGATGTACGCATTGCCAGGCACGGGGGCTAAGGAGCTGCATGTAACCCTGCCCTACGCGCAGGAAAAGCTAGAGGCCGCGCAGCTGGGAGGGGAGGGGTAATCGGAATCGTAGCGGCGCGCTGTCGAGCTTTGCTGTTGCGCTCTTGGTAGGGGCGNTGCCGAGCGTAGCGAGTACTCGCCCTAACCAATGCCGCATCGTTTTTTATAGGGTCGACCTCCCCACCAACGCCGACTGTAGGGGCGGGGTCTTCGCGGTTTTCGCGAAGATTCCCCCGCCCACCGCCCATCCCCCGCCGCGCAAACCCTCCCCGCCCGTCCCCTCCACCATGCGCGGTTACGGGAGGCCTGCGCACGGGGCCTCAAGATTCGCCCGCAGGCCTATGCCCACGGGACATGCGGGGGATTCCCCATCCCGGGTCTCCCCTGCGCGCTACCTTCGCGCGTGGAGCGGGGGATCGCGGCGCTACAAACAACACCTCCACCCAGCGCGACGTGGCGTGCCGCGTCGCGGTTAAAAATCACCGCGGCGCACTCCCCAATCACCGCACCGCGATTAGAATTACCCGTTCGATACAAAAAAAGAGGCGCAGCAGCCTGCGCCTCCTAAGAAAATCTCAGATCGCCTCGCTAGAATCGGAAGGCCAATGTGGCTAGAATGAGGTTGGATGTGATGCGACGATCCACCTGGTAGTCAGTATTTCTGAATGTGTAGAGAGCATACTCGCCACGCTGCACCATCTGGCGATAGGCCACATCTGCCGAGAAATGCGCACCGCTGTAGCCCAAACCCGCGCTGAAGTAGTAGCGTTGCCCGTAGGGATCAAACAGTCGCTCAGTATACGGGGAGGTCTGGAATCCCCCACCAAGCCGGAACGCCACCTGGCGAGCCACCAGCTCTGCACCAACCCCTACCCCATGGGTGGGACGGAGCTGATTGCGAATCACGTCATTGGCCGCCTCGTAGTCTGTGCCTGTACCAAGACTCGCCAAGGGGTAGAGGCTGTAGGTGTACTCGGCAGCCAGCATGGCTACATGCCCAAAGGTGATGGCAGCCGACCCCTGCAGGCGCATGGGCGTGGTCATCGAGTAGCTCGTCCTACCCTCAGGCGAATTGCTCTTGCCATTGCGCACATCACCGCTGAGGAAATGGCTCTCCACATTGAGCGTACCCTTGGACTCTACCTGCATGGCGGTGGGGGTGTGGAATGAGAATCCCACACGGAAAAAGTCGATAGGACGGTAGATAACGCCGAGCTTGAGATTGACCCCGTAGCCCGAGATTTGCGTGCTCTCCATATACGTCATGCTCGAGAATCCGTAGTCCTTCTGCATGAGCGACTCCTCGGTGTACTTCCTGTCATGCCTGTAGTCGAGTACCTGTATGCCCAGGGTAGCACCGCCGTAGAAGACGTTCGAGAAATTGAAGCCCGCCGACATATCAAACTCTGAGAGATGCCCCCTCGAGGCGAAACGTTGGGTTTGGCGTACAGCCTCACCATCAGTCAGCTTTGTAATGAAATGGGTGAATTGGGTGAGTTTACCTTGGGCATCACGATGTCCCTCTGGATCTATAAGATAGGCTCTCCATGCTGAGAGGATCTCCCAGTTATTCCGGCCGAAAGCCTCATCACCGCCCTTGAAATTATCGGGGGTTAGCCCCAAGGCGTTGGCCTGCTCTGCCAGGGCATCGAGGTAAGAGCTGGTGGAGTTATTAGCCTGCACCGTACTCCGCTGAGTGTAGTCCTGCAGCTTATTGAATGCCAAGCCAAAGTTGAGTGCCAAGAGGCCGTTCTCCTTCTCCAGGCCTGAGTGGAATGAGAAAACGCCACCAGTCCCTCCAAAGCTGCCCCTGATGGTGAAATCGTTGTTGCGCTTCCCAAGGTAGGTGCTACGGGTAATGGGGACATTGAGCCCCGTGGATATGGAGAACTCTGATGATCGGTAGAGGCCGATGCCCGCGGGGTTAGAGGAAAGGGTGGACATGTCGCCCCCCACAGCCCCCATGGCGTTGCCCATTCCCACGCTGCGCGCTGTGGACTGAGGATTTTCTTGTGAGAAACGGATTACATCGTTGAAACTCTGGGCAAATGCCGGGGTGGCAAATGCCGCAAGCAGTGGTACCAGAAAAATGGAACGTTTCATGTTACCTTGCAAATTAAAGTCGAAAAATGGATCGTTTGCCTACTGACGCGTGCTGTAATCGCTACGGGTATTGGATGACCCCGAGGAGCTGTTTGAACGGGTACTGTAGTCAGAACGGGTGCTATAGTCGCTGCGGGTATTGCTGTTGGTGTTGGTGGGGGCNGTGTAGTTGCTGCGAGTATTGTAGTCGNTNCGGGTACTGTAATCGCTACGGGTGCTGTAGTCTGAGCGGGTATTGTAATTGCTACGGGTGCTGTAGTCGCTACGGGTAGAGTAGTCTGAACGGGTGGCTGCACCGCTGCCACGGGTGCTGTAGTCGCTACGAGTGTAGGTGGACCCGGCCACAACTCCGCCCCGCTGGGAGGCCACAGCCTGCGCAGAGCGGGTGCTACGGCCATAGTTTGCCATGCTGCCGAAATCGGGCTGCGACCCAATGATCACGCTACGCCCCTCCCGGTAGCGGGGTGGATAGAGCGGGGTGTAGCCGCCATAGTAACCGTCGTAGTAGCCATTATAGTAGCCGTGGTGGTAGCCTAGCCAGTAGCTGCCACCGTAGGGATACCAGGGATCGTAAGGACGATACCAAGGGTCGTAGGGGCGGTAGTACCCGTAATACCAAGGATCGTATCCCCACCAGTAGGAATGGCGATAGCTCAAAGACCACGAGGTGTAGAACCAGGGATCAAATGTCAGCATCCAGGTATAGCTGGGGGTATCCCAGTAGGGATCGTAGTAGAAGCGATGGTATGAGGCGGGCGAGTCGAAGTAGTAATTATTCACCACCTGCGTCTGCGCGGTAGGCTGCGAGCTACCCTGATTGGTGTAGCTGGCCTGATCTTGCGACTGCTGGGGCCGCTTGGAGGGCTTGGCCTGCACGCGGTCGAGGTAATCGCGGTACTCCTGGTAGGAGGCAAAATCATCGGGGCCAAGAATGGTCTCGGAGGGCTCGGTAACCCGGTCATCAGTCGATGCAATGGAACGGGCACGCTCTGCATCGAGCCTGGCCTGTTCCTCTACCGCGGCCTTGGCTGCCTCTTCCTGCTGCTGGCGGGCAACCACAGCATCGCGGGCTGCATCGGTACGGGTGTAGTAGGTGTCAGCATAGGGGCTATTGGAGGCCAATCCCAACCCCTGAATGCTACAGCTGCCGAGGGAGAAAAGGAGGGCAGCCGCTACGCTAATGGCTATCAGGTGTCGTTTCATCTCGTTATCTGTTTAAGAAATTTGCCAAATCGCGAAAGGAGCGTTACATTTGCGGTTGTTTTTTCCTAGTTAAACCGCACTCTGGACTACCCAAGAGTTGCATGGCAAAGATAGTCTTTTTTTACAATTCGCACGCATAGGAAGTTCTTATTATTGACAATGACTGCTGGATGGGGAGGCGAACGAAGGAACGGTAGATTCTAGCCTTTACGGAGGGCGCTGCGCAAAGAGTTGGGCGGTTTCCTTCCTAATCCTAAACCCTATCTACCCGGTCCGCAATGAACGGTAAGATCCCAATAGCACTTAAGCAAAATCTGCAATGGCTAAAGATATAACGCCCCGGGCTGAGGATTATTCTCTGTGGTACACCGATCTGGTGACGGGTGCGCAGCTGGCCGAGCATTCGAGCGTGCGTGGCTGCATGGTAATACGTCCTCGCGGCTACGCCATATGGGAAAAAATGCAGGCAGGATTGGACGGGCTCTTCAAGGCTACAGGGCATCAGAACGCGTACTTCCCGCTCTTTATCCCGAAATCATACCTAAGCCGTGAGGCCGAGCACGTGGAGGGATTCGCCAAGGAGTGCGCGGTGGTGACGCACTACCGCCTAAAGCAGAATCCCAACGGCGATGGCGTGGTGGTGGATCCCGAGGCGAAGCTGGAGGAGGAGCTGATAGTACGCCCTACCTCAGAGACGATAATCTGGAATACCTACCGCGGCTGGATACAGAGCTACCGCGACCTTCCGCTGCTCATAAACCAGTGGGCCAATGTGGTACGCTGGGAGATGCGGACGCGGCTCTTCCTACGGACCTCGGAGTTCCTGTGGCAGGAGGGGCACACGGCGCATGCCACCGAGGGGGAGGCGCGCGAGGAGGCGATGCGAATGGTGAGGGTGTACGAACAGTTTGCCCGCGAGTGGCTGGCGCTACCCGTAATAGTGGGGGTAAAGAGCGCGAGCGAACGATTTGCCGGGGCTGTGGACACCCTCTGCATAGAGGCGCTGATGCAGGATGGGAAGGCTCTGCAGGCTGGCACTTCGCACTTCCTCGGGCAGAATTTCGCAAGGGCCTTCGATGTGCAGTTTGTGGACGACAAGGGGGTGATGGACTACGTGTGGGCTACCTCTTGGGGGGTATCGACGCGCCTGATGGGGGCGTGGATCATGGCGCACTCTGATGACAATGGGCTGGTGATTCCACCTAAGATCGCCCCGCTGCATGTGGTGTTCGTGCCGATATACAAGAGCGCGGAGGAGCTGCAGGCGGTGGCCGATGCTGTACGCCCGCTGGTGGAGCAGCTGAAGGCCAAGGGACTCCAGGTACGGTTTGACGACCGGGACAATGTGAAACCAGGCTTCAAGTTCCACGAGCATGAGCTGCACGGCGTGCCTGTACGGGTGGCCATCGGGCCGCGAGACCTAGCTTCGGGCATGGCGGAGGTGGCCCGGCGCGACACGCTGGAGAAGCTCCCCATACCGCAGGCTGAGCTCGCGGAGAGAATCCCCCAGCTGCTGGAGGAGATACAGGCCAACATCTACCGCAGGGCCCTGGAGTACCAGCAGAGCCACATAACCCGGGTGGACAGCTACGAGGAGTTCAAGGAGGTGCTGGAGGGCAAGGGGGGCTTCATCTCAGCCCACTGGGATGGCTCTCCCGAGACCGAGGCGCTGATAAAGGAGGAAACGAAGGCGACCATCCGCTGCATACCGCTAGATAACCCCCAGGAGGATGGGGTGTGCGTGCGGACGGGGAAGCCCTCGAAAGAACGGGTGCTGTTCGCAAGGGCGTACTAGGGGAAGATAACGTAGTGCTGTAGGGGGCTGGAAATGCCTCTCAAACTCCTGAACCTAAACCCTAAAAACAACGGGGCGGCGGCTAGGCCATACCGCAACTCCGCAGTAGATGTAACGATCTTATTATTTCATTAGGATAATGAACGATAGCGAGGGGTGTTCACAGCAAAACCTCGGCTCTAAGAGCGAGGCGATAATGCGGACGATCAAGGAGAAATCGGTCGTAAAGCTGGCGGTGTATGACAACACATTCGAGGCGTTCAACATGCTGAAGGATATCCTCCACGAGCTGGTGAACGACCTGAACCCAGGGCTACAGGGCATGGACCACCGGATACGGATGGAGTACCGCGACCGTGGAAAATTCGAGGCGGAGGTGCGGCTCGCGAGCGATATTCTCCTCTTCAGCATGCACACGAATGTATTCGAGTTCGACCGCTCGCACAGCGTATGGAAGCTGGCCTACGTGCAGGAGAACCCGATGAATTCGTACTGCGGGGTGATCAACATGTACAATTTCCTCGCGGATTCTTTCAAGTACAACCGGGCTGAGGATTTGGGCTACCTGGTGGGGCGCATATTCGTGAATAGGGAACGGCAGTACTTTGTAGAGGGCAAACGGCAGATGGGCTACCTGTGCAGCAATTTCGGGCAAGGGGCCTTTACCCGCGAGACGCTCACCGATATCATCCTGACGGCCATGCAGTACACCCTGGAGTTCGACCTGCTCACCCCTCCCTACGATATGGTGAAGATAGTGACCGTGGCGCAGATGAACACCAAGGTGGAGAGCGCAAAGATCCAGACGGGGAAGCGGCTGGGCTTCAAGTTCAACAGCGACGATGTGATGGAGTAGATAGAGAACCCATAAATCGATATACCATGAAAAGGGGATTGCTCTTTATGCTAGCGCCCATTACGGTGGCTCTGGCATCGTGCGGTGGTGGCACTGCACCAGAAGGACAAACGGAGGCCGACACGGTGGTAGCGGCCAAGGTGGCACAGTTCGTAAAAGTACCGCTAAAGGCCGACATCACCCACCTTAGCGACAGGGAAAAGCAGATGCTCCCTCTGCTCTTTGAGGCGGCGCAGCTGATGGACGACATCTTCTGGCTAGAGGCATACGGGGACAAGGAGGAACTGCTCAACAGCCTGCCCAGCGAGGCGGAAAGGGAGTTCGCCCTAATCAACTACGGCCCTTGGGAACGGCTCAACGGCAATATCCCGTTCGTGAAGGGGGTGGATGACAAGCCTCTGGGCGCCAACTTCTACCCTGAGGATATGACCAGGGAGGAGTACGAGGCCTGGGATGATCCGCAGAAGGATAGCCAATACACCGTAATCCGTAGGGATGCTGAGGGTAAGCTGATAGCAGTACCCTACCATGAGGCCTTTAAGGATAAGATAGAACTGGCGGCAACCATACTAGACCAAGCCGCAAGCCTAGCCGATGACAAGGGGCTGAAAAACTACCTAACCAAACGAGCCGAGGCGCTACGAACCGACAACTACCAGCCTAGCGATTTCGCATGGATGGACATGAAGAGCAATAGACTCGACTTCGTGGTAGGCCCTATAGAGAACTATGAGGATCACCTGTTCGGAAACAAGGCGGCACACGAGGCCTTCATCCTGATTAAGGACATGGAGTGGAGCCAACGGCTCGCGCACTACATGGCTCTGCTCCCTCGGCTGCAGGAGAACCTGCCAGTTGAGCCCAAGTACAAGGCTGAGAAGCCTGGCAGCGACAGCGACCTCGGGGTATACGATGTGGTATTCTACGGTGGAGACTGCAATGCGGGCAGCAAGACCATAGCCATCAATCTGCCTAACGATGCGGAGGTTCAGCTGCAGAAAGGCTCGCGCAAGCTACAGCTGCGGAATGCGATGCAGTACAAGTTCGACCGCATAATGAAGCCGATAGCCGACCTGCTGATAGTACCCGAACAGCGGGAACACGTGAAGTTCCCAGCTTTCTTTGAGAACACCATGTTCCATGAGGTAGCGCACGGACTCGGCGTGAAGAATACGCTGGACGGAAAACGCACGGCCCGTGAGGCTCTTGGGGCTTCCTACAGCGCAATAGAGGAGGGTAAGGCCGACATCCTTGGAATATTCATGATAGAGCAGCTGACCAAGATGGGCGAACTCAAGGAGCACGAGATGATGGATAACTACGTAACCTTCCTGGCAGGTATTTTCCGCTCGGTACGTTTCGGCGCGGCCTCTGCGCACGGCAAGGCGAACATGGTACGATTCCACTTCTTCCAAGAACGGGGGGCCTTCACCCGGGACTCGGCTACGGGCCTCTACCAAGTGAACGGCGAAAAAATGCGCGAAGCTGTGGAGGCGCTTGCCAGAGAACTCCTGGTGCTACAGGGTGACGGCAACGCTGAAGGCGCAGCCAAAATGCTCGCCGAACAGGGGGTGATCGACCCAGAGCTACAGGGCGACCTGGACCGGATTAACGAGGCGAACATCCCTATAGACATCCGGTTTGAACAGGGGCCTGCCCTCCTCGGACTGGAGAAAAAGTAGGCGGCAAGAGCACTGTACCCATTTCCCAATCACAGGGGGTGGGTGCAGTGTATCTTTGCACCCTAAAACCTAAACCAGAAGAACAAGATGAACCTAACCTTCAGATTCATAAAGTCGATCTCAACTTTCTACGATGAGATGACCGAAAACGGCTTCTCGCTAGTCTACCTCGGGGAGTTCAGCCATGAGATTACCAAGATGTTCACCTCGATGGCTGAGAGCGATATGGAGAAGAATAGCGAGGAGCGCTCGGTGCAACGCAAGGTGTACCACGTGATGGTGGAGACGCTGCAGAATATGAACAAGCATTCCGATTCGCTGGCCGCCAACGGGCATGTGGGCACAGGGCTGTTCATCATCGGGAAAAAGAACGACACCTACTACGTAATCACCTCTAACAAGGTGGCTGTAGAGCATCGTCAGAATCTGGAGCAGGCCATCCAGAGCGTGAACAACGCCACGCCAGAGGAACTCAAGGAGATGTACAAGAAGCAGATAAAGGAGGGGTCGATCTCCAAGAAGGGCGGCGCAGGGTTAGGATTGATAGATATCGCTCGTAAAACGGGTGAAAAGCTCGATTATCAATTCCTGCAGCTGGATGATAAGTTCCTGTTCTTCATCCTCAAGGTGGAAATAAGCGCCCGTAAGTTCGATAAGCAGTAGGGGGGTGAATTCCCTTGCTCTCTTAACACTCTGCACTGCCAACCCTGCGGCGTGCTGCATGGCCACTAACCACAGCAGGGAAATATTGCACTATTTCAGCATTCACAAGCTAACTAGTACCCATAACCCCTAAAACGACACCAATGGCAAACATAACAATCCCCCCAACCCCTCGGCAAGAGCTGAGCATGGGAATCCGCCTTCTAATCCTCCTAGGAATGGCGGTAGTTCTGCTGATTCCGCAGAGTCTAATCCTATACCTAGTGCATGATCGGGGCGAGGTGGCCGAGGAAGCAGCCCTCTCAATAGCTGAACCCTGGGGGAAAAAGCAGGTGGTAGCTGGTATCACGCTAATTGTCCCCTACACGGTGAAAAGCGACAGGAGCGACAGGAAGGTAGACCAGATGTATGCTTTCTTCCAGCCCGACAGCCTACAGATCAGCTCTGTAGTTCTGCCTGAGATTCGGCACAGAGGCGTGTATGAGAGCGTGGTCTACCACAGCGAGCTGGCAGTGCAGGGGCTATTCCGCCCGCTCAATAGGGACCTATTCCCCAGCGATGCGGTGGTAAACTGGAATGAAGCCACCATCCTCTGCCCTGTAAGCGACCTCGTCGGGCTGAAATCGCTGATTCAGGTTCGGATGAACGACAGCACCTATGAACTGGAACCGGGTGCGCTCCGTTACAATATCTCCTTGGGCATACAGGCTCTGAACTGCCCCATACGGATAACCCCGGAGAACGTACTCCACTTTGCCTACAACTATAACCTCAACGGGAGCGAGCGTCTCTACTTTGCCCCTACGGCACGGGTTACCAATGTGGACATGCGCCTGAAGTGGGGAAATCCCTCGTTCACTGGGCGTTTCCTACCCGAGGAGCGGGAGGTAACCGATAGCCTAACCACGGCTCGCTGGTCTGTACTCTACGTGAATACTCCGCTAGAGCAGGAGTGGACTTCTGATGGCGACTATGAGTACGGTTCGGCTCGCAGCCTAGACTACGATGACTCTGATGCTACTTTCGGGGTTACGGTGCTGGCTGGCGTGGATATCTACCAGAAGGTCTACCGGGCGGTGAAATACGGCGTGCTGATGATCCTATTCACGTTCCTGACGTTCTTCTTTATCGATAGCATCGCCAAGCGCCGGGTGCCGATGATCGGCTACGTACTCACAGGGCTGGCAATTCTACTTTTCTACACGCTGCTACTCTCAGTCTCGGAGTACCTTCCATTCGGATGGTCATACCTCATTGCAGCGGGTTCTATCACCATCATGATCGCCCTATACCTGCGCGGCTTTGTGCAGAGCAAGTACCCCACCCTTATCTGCGCTGGGATACTGGCGATTCTCTACACCTTCCTGTACGTGATACTACAGATGGAAAGCTTCCCGCTGCTGGTGGGCAGCCTGTTCCTATTCATAGTGCTCGGGCTGATCATGTGGCTCTCGCAGAAGCTGGAGTGGTAGAACTCCATTCAAGATATGGCAAGTTCCGAAACGTTTCTCCATCGGGTAGCTGCCGATATACTGGACCGCTGGGGGGCGGAGGAACTTCGCAACGGCTGCGTATTCTTCCCCTCGGGGCGGGCGAGGCTGTTCTTTGTGCAGGGGCTGTCTAAACTGCTAAAGCGCACTGTATGGCTGCCTTCCTGGGGAGAAATACGCAGCACGCTAGAGGCGATAGCGAAGGTGAGGGTGGTAGATTCTATAGAACTACTCCCTTACCTTCACTCCCTCTACTGCAAGCACCTGGAGAGCGATGAATCGTTGGACGACTTCTACTTCTGGGGCGAGGTGCTGCTGCACGATTTCGACCAAGTGGATAAGTACGAGGTAGATACCAGCGCGCTGTTTAAAAACCTCGCGGAGCTTAAAGCCATTGAAAACCGGATAGACTACCTAACCCCAGAGCAGAGGGCTGCCCTATCCCAATTCTTCCGCATTGCAGAGCTGGATGCCAACCATGCGAACCTCACCCAACGATACGTTCGCCTATGGAAAAAGCTCGGGGTAATATACCAAGAGCTGAGGGCGTACATGCAGGAGCATGGTATTGGGTATGAGGGGTTTATATATAGGGAAGCAGCGGCTGAACTGCGGGTGAATCCCACGGCAATACACACGCTAGGAGGATTGCCCCAACGGCTGGCCTTCGTGGGGTTTAACGCCCTCAACCAATGCGAGCACCGGCTATTCACCTCTGCCCAAAAGGAGGGGAATACCCTTTTCTACTGGAAAGCTACCGATGCTCAGTTGGCTGATGCTGAGGATGAATCGGGGCTATTCGTTCGCGAAAATGTACGGCGATACGGACAGTCATTGCCGAGCAGCAGAGAAGATGGCAAAGAGGGGATACAGCCTAGCCAACCAGGGCAACAAGCCCCCCATGAGGAGGAGAAGAGGCAAATTCGCATCGTATCATCCCCCTCGTTGCTGGCGCAAGCTTACATAGCCCACGACCTGCTGCAAGAGGCTCTGCTCCTACCAAACGGGCTAGATAGCACGGCGCTTATCCTGGCAGATGAGGCTCTGCTAATGCCCGTTCTCCGCGCACTGCCAGCAGCCATAGCCCAGTGCAATGTGACGATGGGCTACCCTATCCGCAACACGCTAGCCTATTCGTTAGTCGAAGGGGTTCTAACGCTGCTGAAATCCTACAAGTGCACCGCTGCTACCCAGGAGGAATCGCAGGGTGCTGCCATTGAATCTACAAGTACCGTACCTGGATGCTTCTCTGCAACCGCAGTTACTGCATTGGCCCAACATCCTTACGCCTGCTACCTGGCAGGGCTAACGGAAAGGAATCGAGGGCTTGAGCTTGAGTACTGTACCAATGTGACAGCCGATGGTACTGAATGCTTATCTTGCTACGGACAATTCGCCGAAAAGCATGATTTTTTCTCGGCTCTCACGTACACCCTCTCCCTGGTGGGTGAGGGCATAGATACCATAGTAGCCAACGAAGGGAACGATGATAGGGGGGAATCACAACGACTACAGGCGGCACTCCTAGAGCGGGAGTACCTTCTTTCCACCTCTGAAACTCTCGCCAAGCTTGAAGGGGCTTTTGGACGGATAGAATACACACCCTCTGCCCAGCTAATCCTCTCAATACTCCCCAAGCTCTTTCGCAATGCTAAGGCCTCATTCATCGGGCAACCACTCAGCGGGCTACAGCTCATGGGATTCCTAGAAACCAGAGCCCTTAGCTTCAAGCGGGTTATCATTCTTTCGTGCAATGAGTACCACCTTCCACAGGTCGCCCAACGGCAATCATTCATCCTCCCTTCGCTGCAAAGAGCTTTTGGCATGCCCACAATCACCGAGCGGGAAGCCATGTACGCCTACTACTACCAGACGATAGTGGACGATGCCGATGATGTAACCCTGATCTATGTGAACAACCCCAGCGAGGGTGCTAAAGGCGAAGCGAGCCGATACATTGCCCAGTTGAGATACTCCACAGAGACCGCTCCTCCACCAGAAATCCCCTACGTATTTTCACCCTATGCCGAGCGGCTTGCAGTAGATT
Source organism: Candidatus [Bacteroides] periocalifornicus (assembly GCA_001421095.1). Taxonomy (GTDB): domain Bacteria; phylum Bacteroidota; class Bacteroidia; order Bacteroidales; family CAJPTX01; genus Bacteroides_D; species Bacteroides_D periocalifornicus. Next base: position 71,575 of record LIIK01000007.1, read on the forward strand.
TCGTACCCAAGGAGGGTGCTGTGCTAGAGGCCCTGCAAAGCTACCTGATTACTGCTGAAAAAATGGGGAATCCATCCCAAGAACTCACCGCAGAAATCAACAGCGGGCAACTAGAACCGCACTGCGCATCCGAGCCCCCTGTACCCTTTCGCAGCTTATCGCCCCACGCAATATCAGACTACCTCAGCTGCCCGCTGCAATTCTACTTCAAGCATCTGGCAAAAATTGAAGAGCCTGAAAAACCTAAGGGGATAGAGCTCACAGCACAGGAAACCGGCACCATTCTCCACGCCACCCTCCAGGCCCTTCTCGACCCCTACTCTGGCTCTCCAATACCCAGCGACCTTAAAACGCAGCTGGAGGCCAACTGGGCCAACGAGCTCTACCAGCAGTACATGCTCGCCATACATCCCCACACCCACCAAGTGCCTCGCGCCCAGCTAACCGCTGTAGAAGAGCTAACCCTACAGGCTCTAGAGCACTTCATGCAGCACTACCTTAGGGTGGAGAGCGAACGGCTACCAGAACTGGCGAAAATAGAAGGACTAGAGGTGTGGATTTCTGAATCACTAGAACTCCCCAGCGGGCAGTGCGTAAACATTCGAGGGAGAGCAGACCGGATAGATAGCACCCTGGATGGGCGAATAGCGATAGTGGACTACAAAACAGGACGCTACGATACCAAAAATGACAGCTTCTCCTCTCTTAGCGAGGTATTTGAACCGGCAGGTAAAGGGAAGCCCAACATACTCCAGGTGATGCTATACGCCTACCTCATGCAAAAGGGCAATCCCAGCGGCGGCATCTACTCCCCTGCGCTCTGGTTTCTCCAGTGCCCTGATTCAGACTACTCCCCAAAGGTCTACGACAAGGGGAATAGCGAAGCGATCAATGATTTTAGCCCCTATTATCACGAATTTGAATCCATGCTCTCCAATACCCTAGGCGAGCTGTTCGATGCAAGTATCCCCTTCACGGCGCACCGCGGAAATCCCTGCTGTGACTTCTGTGCCTATCGCCAACTCTGCGGGCTCGTTTAGCACGAACGCAGAATCTCCCTCGAGTAATTTACCCAGAGACCGAATGGATATGAAAAAACACATCCTCGTAACCGGTGGGGCTGGTTTCATCGGCTCTAACCTCATCCATCACCTCCTAAATAACCATCCCGATTACCTAGTGGTGAACGTAGATTCGCTTACCTATGCAGGTAATCTCGCCAACCTCAGAGATGTGGAGAACCTGCCGAACTACCGCTTTGTGAAGGCAGATGTAACGGACTCCATTGCAATAGCACGGGTATTCAGCGATTTCAGCATAGACACCGTGCTGCACCTCGCCGCCGAGAGCCATGTAGACCGCTCCATCAACACCCCACTCCACTTCGCCAACGTGAACATCCTTGGAACGCTCACCCTGCTCGATACCGCTCGAAGAGCCTGGGGTAAAGAGCCTAACGGGAAGCTCTACTACCAAATATCGACCGATGAGGTATACGGGGCACTAGGGAAAACCGGGGCATTCACCGAAACCACACCCTACAATCCCCAGTCGCCCTACTCTGCCTCCAAGGCCAGTGCAGACCACTTCGTGCGAGCCTACAGCAACACCTACGGGCTCCCAACCATCATCTCATGCTGCTCGAATAACTACGGTCCCTACCAATTCCCCGAAAAGCTGATACCTCTGTGCATTAGCAATATCCTGAAGCGCAAACCGCTACCGATATACGGGCAGGGGCTCAACGTGCGCGATTGGCTCTACGTGGCAGACCATGCACGGGCTATCGACACCATTCTACACCACGGCACGCCAGGGCAGACCTACAATGTGGGCGGGCATAATGAGGTAGCCAACATAGAGCTGGTTCGCACGCTATGCCACATCATGGACACTCGGCTCAACCAGGCAGCCAGCCCATCCGAGAACCTAATCACCTACGTACCAGACCGATTGGGACACGATTTCCGCTACGCTATCGACCCCACCAAGCTCTCCACCACCCTCGGATGGAAACCAGAAACCTCCCTGCAAGTAGGGCTAGAGCGCACTGTAGACTGGTACCTTGCCCACCAGCAATGGCTAGAAGACATAGAAACAGGACGGTATAGAACCTAGCCACCAGCTCGGGACAAGTAAAAAAGGGCGGGGATGTGTCTACTCTGACACATCCCCGCCCTTTGTATCGTACGGCAAGCCCGAGCGCTCCTAATGCACTTTAGGAACTCAAGGCCTTCTCGCCTCCCAAGAGTAGATTTCCCGCTTCCAGTTTTGCACCGCGTGGTAGCCCAAGAAACTGATCTGCCCGCGGTTCTCTATTCGCCCCTTAGGGGCTAGCGTACCATAGTATCGACGATCCTTGTCGAGTGAGTGCATTGAGCATGGATAGCGAGCCTTATCCGGCCTCATGAGCTTGTCATAATTCTCATACAGCAATTCTTCACCCGCATATTCCCTTCGGTAGAGCTCAACAATTTCAGGGATGGAGGGGAGTTGTTCCCGAACGAAATCCCCGAAACGATCAGGCCCCATCGGGATAGCGAACGGCCGTTCTACCTGGTATACCCCTTCCACTATCCACTCTCCGCCTGGGGCAAGCTCTGGATGCAGGAAGTAGAGCACTGGAGTGTATCGGTAGATGGGCTCTGGGCAGAACTGGATATACCGGCTAGGATCGAGCGATTTATCCTCTTCGTACTCCCGTATGTAGCCCTCATCCCAATAGTGTACTGAGGAATTCCCAACCACGCAGTACGTTAGCGGCTTATCTGACAGATTCTCTACCACAAGGTAACTGGCCTCGCCCTCATCGTAGCGCTCCTGTATTCTGAACTCCTTCTGTATGATCTTATGCTTGCAGCGTGTAACGACATGGATGCTATCGCACCACACCGCCACGGGTTCGCCACCAAAAACGCAAGGGGTGGTCTGCTCCAGCGTCTGAACCCGGTTCTCCCTGCCATGCCGAAGCACGCTGTAGGTAACCCGCACGCTCGCGGCACCGCCATCCTCTGCAGCCACTAGCAGATAGTTATGATTGAGCAACAGGACGGTTTGCCCCACCACTCTATCCTCGGGCTTAGTGCACCCTCCAAGCGACACAAGGATCGCAAGAAGGCTTAAGAAAAGGAGGCTGTAACGTTCCATAGCCCTGTCAATCCGATCGTTTCTCTTGGCATCCGAGATCCTGCATACCAACCGGGCCGAAAACATATAGTACTTTTCACACCCTGGCACTAGGTGATAGAAAGACCACTTGCTATTGAAACGATTAAAACCACAGCGATGTTACATTACCCTACACCTCCTCCTCGGCCACCCGGAGGTTCTCTATTATGAAATCTTGCCGCACGGGGGTATTGCCGCCCATGAAGAAGTCGAGCATCTGGTCCACGCTGTCCTCCTTGGAGAGGTGCATCTGGCCTATAAGAGCCTTCACACTCAGAAATCAGTCCAGCGTTTTGGCCAGCGTGAACACCAGCGTTATATTTTGCCTCCAATCCCCACTCATGTAAGGGCCTACCCGATAGTAGCAGAGCAGACAGCTTTCCCCTCCTGAGAGGATTTCGCCCAGCAGCCCCACAATACCCATCCCCACCTCATAGAATCCTTTCTGCATACTAGGATATCTATGCCCATCGGCCCGCATTACATTATGCCACTGCTGCCCCCATCCTGCATTGGCAGCCACCGCAAGCCCAGGCCGCCAATTCTTGCTTACGGGTAGAGCCAACCACGGGCGACCATCATACAGCCAATGCCCTTCCGCTTGCGCATCGTGGTAGTAGTAGCCCCACGGAGCAGTGGCGAAGGCGTGGAATGCCATTATGCTAATCCAGCTTCCGCCTCCTCCCTGGCTAAAGAAGCCTCGCGCCAATGGGTAGTGGCCCACGGTGAATCCCCAGCCAAGCCTTGAGTGCAACTTGCCACGTTCAAGCCAAGATGCTGTATGGGAGAGCTGTCCTTGCAGCCTATAGTAGCGCTCCGCCAAGTGCCGTGGCATAGCGCCAACCTCAAAGCCCAACTCCAGCGAGAAATCCCCAGGCCTCAGCTCGCTAATCCCACGTCCATCAAGCTGTAAATAGCTCTGGGGCGCCCAGCGAACCATAGCTGTACCCCGAACTAGCTGATAATCATCCCTATCTCCCTGTAGAAATCCATCAGGACGAAGGGTAGGATACCCTAGGCCAGAGGCATTGTACACATTATCCCAACGTCCCGCAAGCCAATACTGTAGCCGTCCATGTATGCGACCACCAAAGGCTACCGAAGCTGTGGAGGTGTAATCCACCCTGTTCATGTAAATCTCCATCAGCAGCTCGGGGCCTTGCTTATACAACGACGATTCGCCAAGCCTTGCCAGATCGTGAGAATAGCCAAATTTCAGATAGCACTCAGAAGCCCCGTGCAGCTTAAGGTTGACATGCCCCCCATACTTCCAGTGCTTATCGCGAAATCCGTAAGCCCCATAGCCCCCCACCTGCACCCGCTGAAATCTACGAGTATTGCTACCCACACCTAGCCCTACTCGCACACCCTCGGCACTGTTGAAGTCTAACAACTGCGCTAGGTCGATCTGGAGCGGCCCTAGGGGGAGCAAGCCGTCTTGCAGTGGGCTTAGCAGGCTTACCACCCTATCTATTCCTGCCTCCTGCCCTAAGCTATCCACTACGCGGTAGGTGGCCGTATCGGCTCTGGTTAATGGGGTAGCCCTGTAATTCCGCAGCAGGCTATCGCCCATGGGATTCGCCCCAGTCTCTGCCATGTCAGCTACATCCCATACTGGCAAATTCGCTTCTCGCCCCAGCTGCACATCCCTCAGGTGCGTTTCTACATCTATACGCAGCGCGCTGTCTGGCACGCGAACTACACACCGTAGCCCATCGGCAAACCAAACGCTGTCGCCATACGCATTGTACTGCTGCCTTACCTCAAACCCATAGCTAGCACTCTCCTCATCCCCGCGCCCCCAAGCCATCGCAACCCGCGGGGCAAAATCCCACACGCTAATGTATAGCGCGCCCGTTAGCCCAATAGTTGAAAAGGGCCTCCTCGGGCTGAAGGCTATAGTATAAATGGTATCACCCTGTAGGCTGACCACAGTATCCTGCACGTGGTACCGATAGATCCGCAGCCCCCGTTCAGACAGTGGACTCACGTATCTAGCACCCAGTATGTGCACCTCATCGGCCAGGAAGTTCAGCGACTGGAAACTGCTAGGACGCAGCGGTAATGCCCTATTTTTCAGCCCACTCGTTCGCGCTACCATGATACTATCGCAATGCCTTCCTCCTGCATACCGATGCTTTACTAGCGTCTCGCTTACCAGCAATTGCCCGGCGAGCGCAAGCGGCGCATCGAGCCTAAAATCCTCCATCTTCTCCTCGCCGCTAAGCGTAAGTTTAGAGTAGGCTATGAAGCTGTAGCCTGGCTGCATATCGGGGCTGTATCGCCCACGCCGCGCAACAGTGCCCCTCACTACACGCAGAGCCGGCGATTCGCTCGGTTGAATTACAACATCACCTATCTGCACAGGGGCTGGTGTTAGGCGCACCACGAGCTCCCCGGGGGGTACGGCCTGCTTTACCGGTATGCTGCGCACCCTGTAGCCTAGGCAATGCAGCTCAAGCCATTCCACGGGCCGTGCAGCCATCACCTCAAACCGCCCATCGATATCGCTAGCTATCCCATGCCCATCAGGGTCGTACACCACGTGGACAAAAGGCACTGGCCCTCCGCTAACCGAATCTACGCAACGCCCGATAACTCTATAGGGTTCTTGCGCCAAAGCCTCTAGCCCGCATAATCCAATACAAAATAACACTATTAACCCCTTCTTCCACAGGCCAAGCCTTCCCAAAAAAGATTTTCTGCTACTTGTACCTTCCATAGAAAATCATCTTGAGTAGTTAATTGCGAAAAGAGGCATCTCTTGCAAAAGAGATGCCTCTTTATCATCATGAAAATAAAGACTCTATAAAACTTTCGATGCTACTATACTTGCGTGTGCAGCATACTCGACCGAAAAAACTTCCTCCTCATCTTTATCTATTGCTGCACCTAGAAAACCTCCTGCCGCATCAGCTGCAGCAATCAGCACCCATTGCCACCATTTTCTCTTCATTAACTCATCTGTAGGATTAAATGGAGCATTGCCAAGCCGATTACTCCAAAAAGCTGATGACTGTCTAAATGTTGAAGCCATAGAAAGCACATTGGCTTTCTCCTTTTCGTTTAGCTGATCAGTACTAAGCACCCGATTTTCTACGCTTATCACATACAGCTCAAGATCGCGCTGCTCTCGAATCTGTCCATTTTCTACGCCCAACCTCGTCTCGCGAAATATGCCTCTTACGCAAGCTGCAACTTTCCGATTCTTGATTTTTCCCGTAATCTCTGGGTAATCCTGGAAATATTCCTCAGGGCTTATAGCACGCTTTATCTCGTCAAATCTTGGGCTACTGCCACTGAACCCGACTTGCGACTCAAGCGAAGCCCCATTAGCCACAGCAGCAAGGACTTTCTCAAGTTTTGCATTATGCGCTGCGCCTACATAATCATAGGGATTTCGACTAGGAGCGGTCGCCCTTTGGCTCTCCACTGCGAAGACTGGAGCAGCAGTGTAGAGAGTGGCAAGCTGCGATTCTCCCATTTGCTCCATAACCACTGACGTATTTTGTACCTTCTCTTCTCCAAGCTGTTTATTACAACCAGAGAAACTTCCTCCTAGCAGCATAGCTGCTAGCAACCAAACTAAATACCTCTTCATCGCTTTAAACATGATGTGATGAATTAACAATTGCAGATTTAGCAAATAAAATCTAAACCACAAAATTTACCTGTTAATCTTGCCAGTTAATATCAACTAATTGTAAATCAGAATCAAAAAAAATCTTCCTCCCCTACACCACCTCCTCGGCCACCCGGAGGTTCTCTATTATGAAATCCTGCCGCACGGGGGTGTTGCCGCCCATGAAGAAGTCGAGCATCTGGTCCACGCTGTCCTCCTTGGAGAGGTGCACCTGGTCGAGCCGAATCCCCTCGCCGAGGAACTCCTTGAATTCATCGGGCGAGATCTCCCCAAGCCCCTTGAATCGGGTGATTTCTGCCCCTTTGCCTATCTTCTGCTCCGCCTCTAGCCGCTCGGTCTCGCTGTAGCAGTAGCGCGTCTCCTTCTTGTTGCGCACCCTGAAGAGCGGTGTCTGGAATATGTAGAGATGCCCCTGCCGTATGAGGTCGGGGAAGAACTGCAGGAAGAACGTCACCAGCAGCAACCGTATGTGCATTCCGTCCACATCGGCATCGGTGGCTATCACCACGTGGCGGTAGCGCAGGTTGTCGATCCCCTCGTCTATGTTGAGCGCCGTCTGCAGCAGGTCTAGCTCCTCGGTGGCGTAGACCACCTTCTTGGTCAGCCCGAAGGTGTTCTTCGGCTTGCCGCGGAGCGAGAATACCGCCTGCACATTCGGGTCGCGCGATTTGGTGATAGAGCCGCTAGCCGAATCGCCCTCTGTGATGAAGATCATCGTCTCGCCAGCCCTATCATGATTCGTGTTGTAGTGGATACGGCAGTCGCGGAGCTTGGGGTTATTGAGCCCCGTTTTTTTTGCGCGTTCCTTGGCCAGCTTGCGGATGCCCGCCATCGACTTACGGTCTCGCTCGCTTTCCTGGATCTTGTGTAGCAGCACATCGGCCACCTCGGGATGGCGGTGCAGGTAGTTGTCCAGCTCCGTCCGCACGAAATCGCCCACGTACTGGCGGATCGTTGGGCCTCCCTCAGCCATATCCCGACTCCCGAGCTTGGTCTTGGTCTGCGATTCGAATACCGGGTCCTGCACCCTGATGCTCAGCGCGCCCACCACCGACATCCGTATGTCTTCCGGGTCGAAATCCTTGTGGTAGAAATCCTTAATGGTGCGTACCAGCGCCTCGCGGAACGCAGAGAGGTGCGTGCCGCCCTGGGTGGTGCGCTGCCCGTTCACAAAGGTGTAGTAATCCTCGCCGTATGAATCCCGGTGGGTAAAGGCGATCTCGATATCCTCGCCCACCAGGTGCACAGGCTCGTAGAGCGGTTCTCGCGCCATGCTCTCGCTCAGCAGGTCGAGCAGGCCGCCGTCTGAGTGGTACTCCTGCCCATTCAGCGTCACCGTAAGCTTGGTGTTCAGGTAGGTGTAGCCGCGGAGCAGGGCTATCACTATATCGGGATCGTACCTGTAGCCCTTGAACAGCTCAGGGTCAGGCTGGAATCGGGTGTAGGTGCCGTTCTTCTCTCCAGGGGCATCAGCCTCGGCGAAATCCTCCAGCAGGCCCTTGCTGAAGGTGGCGCGGGCGCACTTGCCATCGCGGTAGCTGGAGAGCTGGTAGTGGATGGAGAGCGCATTTACCGCCTTGATACCCACCCCATTTAGCCCCACCGATTTGCTGAACACGCCATTCTCGTACTTTGCCCCGGTGTTCATCTTGCTGGCCACATCCACCACGCTGCCCAGGGGGATACCGCGCCCGTAGTCACGCACCGTCACCACGCCCGTCTCAGCATCCAGCGTCACGTCGATCCGCTTGCCGTGGCCCATCATATGCTCGTCGAGCGAATTGTCAAACACCTCTTTCAGCAGAACGTAGATCCCGTCGTCTGGCTGGGAGCCATCGCCCAGCTTGCCGATGTACATCCCTGGCCGACGGCGGATGTGCTCCCACCACTCCAGGGTTTGGATGGTATCTTCAGTGTAAATTGGGGTATTGGGCATGGGAATATTGATGCTAAAAAGGAGAATAGAAAAAACTGATTTTCACGCAGAAGGGCGAGCGCTCGACACTTATCTCAATCCTCCCCCACCTGCCCCAGCAGCACGGCCTCCAGCTGGCGCATGTACTCGCGCTTCTTGAAGCGCGGGGCGTAGATGTAGCCCACCGTGGTGATGACCCGCAGCCCATCGGCCGAGAGGTGCGAGTAGCTCACGAAGGCCCCGCCCATCGCGTGGCCCCGCACATCCCAGAGGCCGCGCATGCGCACCAGCGTGTCGCCGCCGAACCGCAGCGCCTGCACCTCGGGCGGTATCACCTCTGCCACCTGCATGTAGCTGTTCGGGCTCGGGCCCGGCACATCGCGATGGGTGTAGTAGTTCTGGTGCGCCACCAGCGTATCGGGCGCAAATGGGCTGCCAAAATTGCCCCACTCGTAGACGAAAATCCCCTGGCTAATGTCCTTGGTCTCCAGCGATAGCCAGCAGAAGTCGGGCTTGTCTACCCGCGTGGCAAATCCGCTGGGGATATCCATCCACACCCCGAACCGCTTGGCCACCAGGCTGCTCAGATCCGCATTGTGCACCTTTCGGTAGCCCTCCATGAGCCGCTTCTGCTCCGCCTCCGTAAAGGTCTGGTAGAGCGTGTAGGCATGCGTACCCACCCAGGCCGCCAGCGAATCGATATTGGGCCCTGAGAGGTAGGCCACGCTCTGCGGCGCCGCCCACTTGTCAGTGGCCAGCCTAAGGCTGCTCTGCGCGCTATCGGGCGAAGTACGGATGAAAAGGATGTTGCGGAAAGGCTGCAGCACCCTGTCAAACGCGCTCTCGGGGATGAAGGTGAGGTCGAATGCCGGCTCGTGCTGCGGGATCATGGGGTACTCGGCCCCCAGCACCGCGCGCAGCGAGTCGGCCAGTGGGGTGTCTTTAATCTGCACCGGCGCCACCACCAGTATCTGCCCCGGCTTGCCCGTGATGTTCGGCAGGAGGGTACTACGGCCATTAGAGCCTGAGCGGCAGGCGGATAGGAGGAAAAGAAAACAGGTAGATAGATAAAATAGGCTCTTCATAGAAAGCTGTTTATAAAATGGACTCCACTCGCACTTCACTTTGAAGGGAGAGCACTCGTGTTGCTCGGCTTCTCCCCTACCAAGAACAATCTAAACCTCAGAGTTCGCTGAAACACTAGCGAAATGCTTAATCTCCGAAGAATGCCAGAACGTCTCCTCATGAGACTCAATCTAGACAAATTTCACAACTATCCAAAGTGATCGTTCCTATCAAACCAACGTTTAAACAGGACGATTCTTCTCTTTCAGCCTTGAAAGGAGAACACCCGCTACGCTCAGCTCCTCCCCTAGCAAGCTTTATAGTAATCATCCGAAACCCAATTTAACGGGTTGTTCTGAATATACTTCGAAATCGTCTCGTAATGTATAGAATCTGAAATGATTTCATCGTAAAAACTCCTTTGCCAGAGTTTACGATCATAGGGAATCCAATTAGACCTCCTTACACCTACTGAATACGCAGTGGTAGTAACCGATTTAAACCAATGTACGATTTCTATGAGTGATGTTCTTACTGGCTCGTTACAATCATTGCGCAAAAACCATATACAATGTATATGGTTAGGCATTACTACCATGTCCAGGCATTGCACATCAGGGAAATACCTTTGGGTCTCATAGTACAAATCAGCCACCATCTTGCCAGCCTCATTCCTTCGCATAATACCATCTACCACCTCTCCGAAAAGTAATAACCTAGAATTGCTGCAGATCGTGACAAAATACCTTCCTCTAGTAGAATAATCGAAATCCTGAAGACGGAGTTTTTTCCTTTCCATGGTGCCACAAGGTTCATAAAATCTACCCGTACACAGCGGTCTGTTAATCCTCATAAATCCGTTATCATCCCGCTTTTACCTTGGGTGGAAAGTACTCTATCGAAAATTTCAAAATGTAACAACATTTAGTCAATTCTAGCAACCTGATCACGGAGATCTAGGTAGGGGCGAAGCCGAGCNACGCGAGTGCTCGCCCTACCCATTGGCAGCCTTCTAAGAATTTTTCTTCCCATTCCCCTTCTTCCTCCCCCTCCCCTCCCACACCCGCTCGGGCCAGCCGGGCTGCCGTAGGCTCCACCACAGCATGCCCACCCCCAGCAGGAAGAAAGGGATGCTGAGGATCTGCCCCATGTCTAGCACCCACCCCGCCTCAAAGCCGCTCTGCACCTCCTTGAGGTACTCCAGGAAAAATCGCGTGCCGAAAGCCCAGATGAGCAGCATGGAGAACAGCAGCCCCCTACGACTGCGCACCCACCCAGAACGCCAGTAGGCCAGCAGCATACCCACGAACATCACCAGGTAGCAAGCCGCCTCGTAGAGCTGGGTAGGGTGGCGCGGCAGGGTCTGCCCATCGCGCACGAAGATGAAACCCCACGGGAGCTGCGTTACATGGCCGTAGATCTCGCTATTCATCAGGTTGCCCAGGCGGATCATGGTGGCAATGAGCCCGATGGGTATCACTATCCGGTCCAGAAGCCACAGCATGGGCACCTGGCTCTTGCGGGCCGCCAGCCACACCGCCACCAGCACGCCAAGCGCCCCCCCGTGGCTCGCCAGCCCCCCCTTCCATACCATGAGGATCTCCCCCGGGTTCGCCAGGTAGTAGCCTGGATCGTAGAACAGGCAATGCCCCAGCCGCGCCCCCACTATAACCCCGATGGCCGAGTAGACCGCCAGCCTATCTACCACCTGCTGCGGGAATCCCTCAAAACGGGAAAAGCGCAGCAGCAGCCAGTAGCCCAGCAGCAAGCCGCTCGCCCACAGCAAACCGTACCAGCGATACCCCGGGG
>LIIK01000024.1 GCA_001421095.1 Candidatus [Bacteroides] periocalifornicus
ATTCCAGACAGGTTCTGGCACGCCAAGGCGAGGCTTTGGGTGGAGGGACGGCATGGCTGGGAGGAAAAGCTCCGCAATGGGATAAAGCGCACCGACGGCGACCGCACCGTGTGGTTTCACTGCGCTTCGCTGGGGGAGTTTGAGCAGGGGCGACGGGTGATGGAGCAATTCATGGCGCAGCACCCGGGCTGGCGGCTGGTGGTAAGCTTCTTCTCGCCCTCGGGCTACACGGTTCGGCAAAACTACCCCCTCGCAAGCTGCGTTTGCTACCTCCCGCTCGACACCGCGCGCAACGCTCGTCGCTTCCTGGAGATCGTGCGCCCATCATTGGCCTTCTTTGTGAAGTACGAACTGTGGTACAACTACTTGAGACTACTCCACCAGCAAGGCATCCCCACCTTTCTCATCTCGGCCATCTTCCGGCCAAGCCAGCCATTTTTCAGGTGGTGGGGACGGGCCTACCGGCGGTGGTTGGGCTACTTTACCCGTGTATTCGTACAGGATGCCGAGTCGCTCGCCCTGCTGAATCGCTACGGGATTTCAAACGCCCAGGTGGCTGGCGATACGCGGTTCGACCGTGTGCGTGAGGCGGCACAGCACGCCGAACCCCTAGCGCAGCTATCATCCTTCTTCGCAAACAGGCATACGCTAGTGGCTGGCAGCACGTGGCCGCCAGATGAGGCCGGGCTAGTGGAGGTGGCAAAGCGCCTGCCCGACGAATGGTGCATGGTGCTGATACCGCATGAGATAGACGTGCGGCGCATAGCCCAATGGCGCGAAAGCATAGGGCGCCCTAGCCTGCTCTACAGCGAACTCGGAGGGCAATGCGCATCTGCCGAATACCGAATTCTGGTGGTGGATACCGTGGGGCTACTGCTCCGCCTCTACCAGTACGCCACCCTGGCCTACGTAGGGGGCGGTTTCGGGGTGGGAATTCACAATACGCTAGAGCCCGCCGCTTTTGGCGTAGGGGTGGTGTTTGGGCCGAATTACCAACGGTTTCGCGAGGCGGTGGGGCTAGTGGACACCACGGCAGCCCTGCCTGTAGATCGCGTGGAAAAAATCCCCAACCAGCTCCTCTCGCTAATGGCTAGCCCTGAGCAGCTCGCCAGCATGGGGCAGGCCGCAACGCACTACGTACAGATGCACACGGGGGCCACTGCACGAATCCTAGGCGTGGTAGGGGAAACGCTGGGCGAAAACCCAGAGGGATAGCGATTTAACGCAGAGAGTAGCGGAATTCCTGGCATCGCTCCATAACTGGGATTCTGGGGTTGTAACTGGGAGGATATACGAACGCTGATAAAATATAAAAAAACTCTGCAAAATCCACATAAACAATGCTGCGTTTAAGCGAATTTGGTAGCAGCTCCGATATTATTCACAGCTTTTTCCCATGCAGTTCTCACAGATCGTAGGGCTAGAGGAGACCAAGACCCACCTCCGGATGCTGGCAGATGAGGGGAGGATGCCGCATGCCCTCATGCTCTCGGGCAGCGAGGGGGTGGGTGCGCTGGGCCTTGCCGTGGCGCTAGCGCAGTACATGGCCTGCAGCAATAGGCACGATGGCGATAGCTGCGGGGTATGCCCTAGCTGCCGACGCATGGCCAAGCTACAGCACCCTGACCTCAACTTCTGCATGCCTGTGGTGAAGGTGACCCCCACCAAGGATGAGGATCCCGAGGCCTACCTGCGCGACCGCTGGATAGAGGCCCTACAAACCAACCCCTACCTCACCCCCTCGCGCTGGTACACCGAGCTCGGCGCCACTGGCAAGCAGGGGCTCATATCGGCAGAGATGGCCGAGGCGATAATAGAGAAGCTGTGGTACAAGCCCGTAGAGCTCCCCATGAAGTTCATGGTGGTCTGGCAGCCAGAGCGCATGCACCCTGTGGCGGCCAACCGCCTCCTGAAGGTGGTAGAAGAACCGCCAGAACAGACGGTATTCCTCTTCGTAAGCCATCATCCAGAGCTGGTGCTGCCCACCATTCTCTCGCGCGTGCAGCAGGTGATAGTGCCGCCAGTGCTGGAGGACGATATGGTGAAGGCTCTGCAGCATGAGGGGGCTGACTCCGCCAAGGCGCAGGAGATAGCCCGGGTGGCAAGGGGTAACTACGCGCAGGCGCTCGAACTCCTACGAGAGGGTGATAACCAGGAGATGCTCGCCCTGCTCATGGATCTGCTCCGCAGCGGGTACTCCAATAACTACGAGGGCATATTCACATGGGTGTCGCTGGTGCTGGCTCTAGGCCGCGAACGGGAGAAGGAGCTGCTGGCCTACCTCGCGCGCATGGTTCGGGAAATCTACATGCTGAACCTCAACCTGCCTGAACTCTGCTACCTGATAGGCCCCGCGCGGGAGTTCGCCGCCAAGGTGGCTCCCTACGTGAATGGGCGCAACATTGGCTGGCTGCTCGACGCCTACCAGGAAGCCTACCAGCACGTGGCCGGTAACGGGAACGAGAACATCATCTTCACGGATCTCGGCCTACGCCACTGCCAGCTGCTGGGGAAAGGCGTGGTGTAGGGTAGATTCGGTACAAATTACACCCCAAGCAGGGCAACGCCCTTCTGACCCTTAGGGGGGTGCGTCAATAGAGGATGCAACCCCTTGTTTTTATGGGAAACTTTGACGAAATTTGCAGTGCCTAGCCATAGGTTCTCTATCTTGGTCAATTTCTAACACTGAACGATTATGGTACAGCATGATAACGATGGGAACTGGGGCAGAGTGGTTGTCCCCGCTCCGCAACCTACGCGAGGGGGCGCACTTCAACCTCTGTACCGAGTACACTAATCTAGAATTCCTACAGCAATGTATTCTATCATGCAGCCTATGAAACGCTACATCTACATTCCAATCATCCTATCCCTCCTCCTCTCCACCCTCCCCCTCCGCGCGCAAGAGGTTACTCTAAGCGGCGTAATACATGGGGTAGACGGTAAGCCCATAGGCAACGCCACGGTAGAATGCCTCAAGGGGCAGGCCGATAGCACAATAGTCGCATCCGTAGCCACCGGCTCCAGCGGCACCTTTACGCTCAATAAGCCCGCCGAGCTACTGCCAGTACGCGTGCGTGCCTTGGGATATACGACCTACACATTTCTCGCGAAAGAGGGGAGCGTGGACACCATCACCCTCCGCCCAGTGGACATCGCCATAGAGGGCGTGCGCATCGGCGGGCGCAACGTGGTCCTATCCAAGGAAGGGGCTACCTACTACCCCTCTGAGGTGATGGTGAAACGCTCGGTGAACGGATTTGACCTACTCGATGAGCTCAACATCGCCCGCCTCGATGTAAATCCACATGAAATGTCCGTGCGGGTGCTAGGCGGCGGTAAACCTGCGCTCTTCATCAATGGTCGCCCTGCCGAGTGGAATGACCTTCTCGCCATCTCGCCCAAGATGATCCGAAAGGTGGAATACTCTGACCAACCCTTAGCCCAATTTCCCGACGCCGCTGTGGTGCTAAATGTGGTGGCGCAGGAGCGCTCAAGCGGCGGTTTAGCAGGAGGGATAGTGCTCAATGGGCTCACGGCCAACTATGGTGAAGACTACGCCTTCGGCTATTTCTTCTTCCCACAGCAAGAACTCGCTATCAAATGGACACCGCAATACCGCAACGTCTACACGCAGAAGGTATTCAGCCACGAGCAGTACCTATTCCCCAGCGACACCGTAACCCGGGAAGCAAAGCCCGACCCAGCACGCCTAGCCTACTGGAACAACGCCATAGTCCTACGCTACAAGTGGTATCGGGCTCGCCGCCTCTTCTCGGTGGAGACCAATGCGCAGATCGACCGCCTGTGGCACTCTGACTACCGCGGGGTGACAGAAACCTCTCGACTTTCTGGACTTGGCGGGCCATCGCCACTGCAGCGGCAACGATTCGATGAGCGTAGCAATTCGCGCAGCGTACTCCCCTCGTTGACTGCGCACTACGAGCAGCCCGTAGGAGAGACTGGTATTTTCCGCAGCACGGGCTTCTACAGCCTAGGCGAGGAATTCTACACCTTCGCGAGGAAAGAAACCGACGAGGGGACAGGCGCAACAATATTCAACCGGAACTCTAGCTCGCGCCAACGCCCTCTACAGGCTGGCGGCAAGCTGCAATACGGCTGGCAGACCATGCTGGCCGATAAGTTCACACTCGGGGTCAGTGGACAGCTAGAGCACACCTACTCAAGCATCCAGGCGACCGATGTGGAAAGGGATCTTCCCCTCCCCGCAAGTGCACGCCACGAGAGCCGAGGGATGGTACTCGCAACATTTGGCGTAGGTAACCTTAGCCTGGCTGGCATGCTCGATGCCCGCCGCGCCGAACTCGTAGAGCCATCGGCACAGGTGGATTATCGGCTCGCTCCAGGGGCACACATCACATACAAGCTCTTCAAGTTCTGGAGCTTGGATCTCGACTACTTCAACACCAACTATACCCCCTCGCTGGCAGCACGCAATCCTCAGACTTTCTGGCACAACCCCTATCTCCGCGTAGCAGGTACTCCAGGGCTGAAAGATGAACGTTTCGAACAGATTGCGCTCTACAGCACGGTCTACTTCCCAGGATTCCGCTTCTTTTTGCAGGCCAAGTACAGCTGGTCGAGAGACAAGGTGGTGCCCGTAGATCGGCTGGGCGCTCTCGGGGGACGGTATTTTGTGGATCGCCACTACGCGAATATCCCTAGGGCATACTGCTTTACCCCCAATGGGTCGCTGCGCATAGACAATATGTTCGGCATCGTGAGCATTGCCATAAGCGGCGGAGTCCAGCTCCAGCACAACGAGATTGACAAGAGCTTCAGCATCGCACGGTGGCTACCCTATGGGCAGGGGAGCTTGAAGTTCGCGCTGAGCGACTGGCGGCTCGACCTTTACGGATGGTATGGAGAGGAAGACGGTCTGAACGGGAGCCTGCTCTCTGAGAAGGAGTTCATGGGGCGAGCCGAGCTGAGGTACCTATACCGTGGAATTGCCACTTTCGCAATCGGGGTCAACGGCGTTTTCGCCAATGATAAGACGTTGGCTACCCGTAGCCTCTCGCCTTACGCCCCCTCGGAAAGCTTCCGGTCGGTCTCCTCGCTCTGCAACATGGTCTACGCACGCCTAGCGCTCCGGCTCGATTGGGGTATGCAAGATCCTGACCTCCCCGATGCGCAACTTGAGGGCGAGAGCATGAAATCGTCGATCTTCATGCAGAATCGAAGCGAGCGGTAGCTCGCCTAAGCGCGACGCGGCATGCCACGTCGCTACTAAAGCCCGCAGGCAGAAATCGTGCTGCTCCAGCGTTCTTAGTAGTTTCCAACCATTCGACCTGAAAGAGGGGGAGTATCCCGCGATGGGCTACTCCCCCTTTTCTGTATTTAGGAAAATTGCTACCTTTGCCGTTGGTTAGAGTTTGGCAAGATGGGGGCAATATTCCTGAAAGAGGTCGCAGTATTCTTCGGGACGCTCACGGGCTACGTGGTGGGGGCGGTATTCCTGCTACTGGTGGGGCTGGGCATGTGGGTGCTACCTGGTGGTGGCAACGTGCTAGACACCGGGCAGGCTACGCTTGACACCCTATTCCAGTGGGCGCCGTGGGTATTCCTGTTCCTAGTGCCGGGGGTAACCATGCGTATGCTGGCCGAAGAGCGGCGCGAGGGTACTCTGGAGCAGCTGCTGGGCAAGCCTGTACGGCTCATAGAGATTGCTACGGGCAAATTCCTAGCTGCCTGGATGTTGGTGGTGCTCATCCTCATCCCTACCCTAGTATTCTTCTGGTCGGTGTACAGCCTTGGCGCACCGAGGGGATCGGTGGATGTGGGGGCTAGCTGGGGATCGTACCTCGGGCTACTGCTGCTCGGGGGGGGCTATGCCGCCATTGGTATTCTCTGTTCCTCGCTTTCGCGCAATGCGATATTCGCCTTCGTGCTGGCCGCCCTGCTATCGCTCTTCATCTACCAGGGGTTCGCCCAGCTATCGCTACTGCCCGTATTCGGCCGATACAGCTACCTAGTGGCACGGCTCGGGGTAGAGGAACACTACCACTCCATAAGCCGAGGGGTGGTAGACTCCAGAGACCTGCTCTACTTCGCCTCCATAATCGCACTAGCTCTGGCTGGCACTGTGGTGTCGCTTAGGAAAAGAAGAGGATAACGGGCCTACACGGAAGTATGGGGAGATGTTTCACCGCCTAACCTATCGACAGAATGCGAGTATTCCACACTAGCCGCGCGCAGGAATCGGTTTCGCACCCGAGAGTATCCCGCTGGCGAGGCAATGCATGGGTAGCACTGCTGGCTACCGCAGCTATTGTCGTGCTGGTGAACTGGATAGGTGGAGCGCTCTACTTCCGCCTCGATCTCACTGGCGATAAACGCTACACGCTGGGCAGGAGTACAAAATCGACTCTACGTTCACTCCGTAATCCCCTGTACGTTAAATGCTACCTTGGCGGCGACCTCCCGCTAGATTTCATCCGCCTCCGGCAGGGGGTAGAGGAACTCCTGGAGGAGTATCGGGTGGCCAGCGGTTACCGGGTAGAATTCCAACTCGTAGACCCCTCTACAGCAGATAGCGAGCAGGCGCGCCAGGCACAGCAGGCCGAGTTCATGCGTATGGGGCTGCAGCCTGTAAGCGTACACGAGCAGGGGCAGGACGGCGCTGTTACTGAGCGTATAGTGTTCCCCGCTCTTCAGCTAGGCTACGCAGGGCAAACCGCAACAATCCAATGCTACCGCCCAAACATACAGCTATCTGTACCCGAGGCCATATCGCTCTCGCTCCAAGGGTTAGAGTACGAGCTAACAGCTGCCATCGACAGGCTCACGCAGCAAGAAAAGCCCTCGGTAGCCCTGATACATGGGCATGGCGAACTGCAGGGGATAGAGATTGCAGACTGGCGGGCAAGTCTTGCCAAAAGCTACCAGCTGCTAGATGTCGACAGCCTAGCACGGGTGGGCATGCTCGATGAATGCGCATTCGCTCTGATAGCCAACCCCCTAAGCCCCTTCACCGAACGGGAAAAACTGGTGCTTGACCAGTACCTGGTGCAGGGCGGTAGCCTGCTGCTGGCGCTAAGCCCCATACAGGTGAGCGAGGATAGCCTACAGCAGGGCAGCGAAACGCTGGCATACCCCCGAGATCTGAATCTGGACGATCTTCTCTTCAAGCAGGGAATACGAATGGCCAATGCGCTGGTGCAAGATGCCCGCTGCGCCCTACTCCCCGTGAATACCGCCATGCAGGGGCAAGCCGCCCAATTCACGCCTCTGCCGTGGGTCTACTACCCTTTGCTAGAACCTGCTGAGAATCTACTGGTTACCCGAAATCTGAATCCTATATACTCCCGATTCCCTAGCCCCCTAGAGCTGACAGCAGGCGGCAGCGGGCAAGTCCGCAGTGTGCTCCTACACTCCACCGAGCGTTGCCGAGCTGTGGCAACACCTCGCCTGGTGAGCCTTGCTGAAATTGGCGACCGCACCATTTTTACCCACCTCTCCTCGGCCAGAATCCCTGTGGCTGTTGCCGTTGAGGGGAAATTCACTTCGCTATTCGCCCATAGGCCTGTAAAGGCTATAGCCGGCGGGCAAGCCTTCGACTTCCAACCGCAGGGCGAGGGGGGACGGCTGGTGGTGGTGGCCGATGGCAGCATCGTAAAAAATGGGGTGCGAATCCGCGGGGGGAAACGATTCCCACTCCCCTTGGGATTCGATAGGTACACACAGCAAACCTTTGGTAACCGTGAATTTCTAGACAATCTGGCGCTCTACCTGGGCCGACGAGACGACCTCCTCGAACTCCGCGGGCGCACCCTAACCCTACGCCTTCTGGATGGCGCCACCATAGCTCTCCACCGCATCCGCTGGCAGCTGGTGAACATGCTGGTCCCCACCCTTCTGCTGCTTGCCCTGGGCGGGATTCTAGCCGCTGTACGGTGGGTACGATTCCGAAAATTTGGGGCGTAACTGCAAGGTATTGATTCACAAAGCAATTTGCGCTTACAAAATACGTTATACGTAAAAATGGAAAAATGCAACGCATCACATTCTGGTTGGGCTGCATAGCCACCGGGCTGCTGTGGATACCCTGCGCCCACGGGCAACGCCCACTCAAGTTGGCGGGCGACACGGTTCGCCTTACGCCCAACACCACAAAAATTGCCAAGGGCGATAAGAGCGCAATTGCGACCCTGGGTACACCCATCGAGGGGAAGTACTACCTGATAGCGCAGTTCGATGACATTCCCACCCCTATAACGCAGAATAAGCTGAAAGAGAACGGGGTGCAGCTAACCGACTACCTGGGCGACTACGCCTACTTTGCCATATTCCCTGCTGCTGGACTGGAAAAAGCCGTAAAGGACGTCGGGCTAATCGCATTGGCTCCGTGCAAGGCGGAGTGGAAGCTGAACGACAACCTGCGCGATGGCAATATCCCAGACTATGCCCGCAGCCAAGGTGGCATTGGATGTGTGGCCTACTATTACGAGGGGCTTAGCGAGCTGTGGGTGGAGAGAAGGCTAGCCCAACTTGGAATTACGAATGCGCATATCGTAAGCATTTTCACCAGCATAGAGCTCACGCTTAGCCAGGAGCAGGCCCTACAGCTTGCAGAAGAACCCTGGATCAAGAGTATTGGCCTGAAATCCCCTCCTGCCGAACTCTTTGGGCTTGACCACTGCAGCTCGCTACGCTGCCTGTAGCAAAACCTATCATCCTCGGGTACCCCCCTCTCGTGCTACTCCCCTATTACGCCCACCGCACGCAACCCTGTAAATAGCTCGGCACTGCTGCTAAGCCTGGAATCTATATCCTACATCAAACCTCTCGGCATAACCCCTCATTACAGGTATGGAACGCTCACTGCTCATAGTCTACACGGGTGGAACTATCGGGATGAAGGAAAACCCAGAGACGCGAGCCCTGGCCCCCTTCAACTTTGAGCAGATAGAGCAGGAAGTCCCAGAGCTGCGCCGTTTCGGGTATAACATCGTAACCGAATCGCTTGCCCCGCTAGTCGACTCTTCAGACGTGGACGTAGATTTCTGGCTACGGCTAGCGGGCATCATAGAGGCGCGGTACAATGAATTTGACGGGTTTGTGGTGCTACACGGCACCGACACTATGGCCTACACCGCGAGCGCGCTGAGCTTTATGCTCTGCAATCTCAGCAAGCCCGTAGTACTCACCGGCTCCCAGCTCCCCATAGGCGCTATAAGAACCGATGGGAAAGAAAACCTGCTGGGAGCGCTAGAGATAGCAGCTGCCCAGGCTGATAATCAGGCTATAGTGCCAGAAGTCGCCATATTTTTCAACCATGTGCTGCTGCGCGGTAACCGGGCCACCAAGTTTGGCGCGGCCCGCTTTGATGCCTTCAAGAGCTACAACTATCCTCCGCTGGCCGAGGCGGGCATCGCCATACGCTATCACACGCAGGCCATACGCCCTAGGGGAATCGGGGACTTACAAGTACTCAAACGCTTTGATGCCCATGTGGCCAGCCTTCGGCTCTTCCCAGGCATCGCCCAGGAGGCGGTGGAGGCGGTGGTGGGCATTCCAACGTTGCGCGGGTTGGTTCTAGAGACATTTGGCTCAGGCAATGCCCCGAGCCTCCCCTGGCTCTACGATTTGCTACGCCACGCCACGAGCTGCGGGGTGATAGTAGTAAACACTACGCAATGCGCGGCAGACAGCGTGACAATGGCTGCCTATGATGCAGGACTAGGATTGCTCCAGGCTGGCGCAATTAGCGGAGCCGACATGACCTTTGAGGCTGTGATAACCAAACTGATGCTCGCATTGGGCGAATACCCCGCAACCAACGATGCCACAAGCTACTTCCTGCGCAATATAGCCGGTGAAAAAAGCTAACGAATTTTGCCAGCTGAAAAATTTATAATAAATTGCGTCCTGTAAAAGCCCCCACAAGAGGGTTAGGAGTTGCACTTAACTGTCTAATTATTAGCGTTCAGAGAAATTTCAACATGCGCCAAGATGGTTGCCAGGCGGAGGGTATCTCCTCTCCCATAGACAGCACGAGGGGCGAGATTGATGAAGATTCAACATTGGAGAGGTGGCCGAGCGGTCGAAGGCGCGCGCCTGGAAAGTGCGTATACCCCAAAAGGGTATCGCGGGTTCGAATCCCGCCCTCTCCGCAAGAATGCATGAGGTTCTGCATATCAACCAGACTACTACCTGACGGAATGATAAGTGGTTGTAAACGACCAAAACGATAACCCAAACTACACAAAGAGCAGTTATGAAGAAGTTACCCGTAATTCTTTTCGCAGCTAGCATGCTGCTGGGCGCTGCAACCGCTTCATATGGGCAGGATGCAGCCGCTTCGGGTTCGATGGATTCCGTAGCGACCGAGGAGGTCTCTACAACAACAACAACCAGCACCCCGGCAGACAACCCGCTGCAGGGTACTACTGACGATGGCACACCCCTACACGAGCAGATCAAGACGAAGTTCATTGAGGGAGGCCCGATGTTCATGGGTGTCATTCTGCTGCTACTGATCCTCGGGTTGGCCATCGCCATTGAGCGCATCATCTACCTAAACCTCGCGAGTACCAATTCAGATAAGCTACTCCGCCGTGTAGACAAGGCCCTTAGCGAAGGCGGGGTTGAATCTGCCAAAGAGGTTTGCCGGAACTCCCGCGGCCCAGTGGCCAGCATATTCTACCAAGGGCTAGATCGTAGCCAGGGCGGCATAGAAGAAGTGGAGAAAGCGGTAACGGCCTACGGTTCTGTCCAGATGCAGCAGCTAGAAAGCGGGCTTACCTGGATATCGCTCTTCATTGCGCTGGCGCCTATGTTCGGCTTCATGGGAACGGTACTCGGGATGATCAGCGCCTTCGACGCCATTGAAATCGCTGGCGACATCGCCCCATCACTGGTGGCTGGTGGTATCAAGATCGCCCTTATCACCACTGTATTCGGGCTTATCGTTGCCGCCATTCTCCAGGTATTCTACAACTACATCCTCAACAAGATCGACTCGATCGTGATGAGCATGGAGGATGCGTCAATCTCGCTCATCGACCTGCTGGTTCACCACAACCTCAACCGCTAGGAAATCTTAGCGGCTAACGAAAGGACCACGCAATGAGCGAGGCAACGATCAAAAGAATCCTCCGTATAGCACTCTGGGTGCTGATGGGGGTGTCCGTAATCTTCGCTGCGGTTTTCGTGGCGCAGATCTACGATACGAACAATAGGGAACTCCAGATGAACGCCACAGAGCCCATACTGATTTGGACGTATGTGCTACTGGCCATAGCCGCAGTGGCTGCCATCATTTTCCCCCTTATCCAGGTGGTACGCAACCCTCGGAATGCCCTGAAATTGCTGGTATCCGTAGGTGCTCTAGGGCTGGTAATCCTCATATCGTACCTGCTGGCAAGCGGTGACCCCATAAAAGTCGCTACCGCCAACAGCAATCCAGATTTCAGCAACCGGACCGTTCTGCTAACCACAGACACCGGCATCATTGCCACCTACATCATGCTGGGTATCGCCATTCTCCTCTTAGCCTACACAGGGGTGAAGAGCATGATTGGCAACAAGTAGCAACGGAAGGGCGGTAATATAAAGCTCTTTCGCAAGGAAATAGCCCCCAAGGCTTGACCCCTGACGGGATTTTCCTGCAAGAGCTGGCTTGCCCCCAAGGAATAGGAGGTTTGGTATGAGAAAAATGGCAGAGATCAACGCAAGCTCGATGGCCGACATTGCGTTTCTGCTCCTGATCTTTTTCCTGGTTACGACGACAATGAATGTGGATACGGGGCTAGCCCGTATGCTGCCACAGATGCCGCAAAAGGACCAGAAGGAGGAGGCTGCAGACGTAAATATCCGAAACATCCTGCTGGTGCGTATAAACCGGAGCGATAAGCTCCTGGTAGGGGGCAAGCCTATGGATATCACCCAACTTCGCGATAAAGTGAAGGAGTTCCTCGTGAATCCAAACGATGCGCCCGACCTGCCCGAGAAGCAGATTAAAGACATCCCGCTCTTGGGCAAAATTCCCGTAACCGCAGGAGTTATCTCGCTACAGAATGACCGTGCGACTACCTATAGCATGTACATCCAAGTACAGAATGAGCTAGTAGCTGCCTACAACGAGCTTCGGGAGGCACTCGCACGCCAACGATTCGGTAACCCTTACGATAAGCTGAACGAGGACCAAAAGAAAGCGATACAGAATGCGATACCGCAGCGTATCTCTGAGGCCGAACCAGTAGACAAAAAGTAACAAGGAGGACCGCGATATGGCAAAGTTCTCAAGGAAAGGTAAAGGAGACCTCCCGGCAATATCTACCGCTTCGCTTCCTGACATCGTTTTCATGCTCCTGTTCTTCTTCATGGTGAGTACCACGATGCGAGAAACGGAGATGCGGGTCTCGGTTCGCCTGCCAGAGGCTACCGAGGTGTCTAAACTCGAGAAGAAATCCCTAGTGTCCTACATCTACATCGGGACGCCCATCCTGCAGTACCAGAAGCTCTACGGGACTGATTCTCGCATTCAGCTTAACGATGCCTTCAAGACACTCGTTGACATCCGCGATTTCATCTCAAGCGAACGAGACGCTATGAGCGAAGCCGATAGGAACCTATTGACAACCTCGCTGAAAGTTGATATGAACACCCGTATGGGTATCGTGTCAGACGTGAAGCAGGAACTCCGTAAGGCTTCAGCGTTAAAGATCAACTACGCTGCACGCCAGGCAAAGTAGCTTTCCCCCGGCTTTTTCCTAAGCGGGGACGGAAGTATTCTATCTCGTAATCCTTTAGACAAAAAGAAACGCAGGCTCACACCTGCGTTTCTTTTTTTTGCCTTGCGGGCACGTGAAAAACCGTTTGAAGACGCTGCTGCAAAATTTACAACCTCAATTCATTTAAATGATATGACACTCTGCATCGTTACCTCCTTCAATAGATTCACCAGATTGATTGATCTTCTTTTTAATCACAAGAAGGAAAAAGAACGTCTCTACAAATGGAACGCATGCAGGTGTGTTAGTTCGCATACCCTGTATTCTACAGCGGAGAATAGGAGGTCTCCACCATTGTAGTGCGTAGTGGTATCGCTGCACTGTCCTTTTTTGGCTAACTTCGCGTTGGATATCTCCGTAAAACAATACCTGAACTTGACCACCCCTGCGAACACATCAGTCGACTGGGTGCTCTGCCTAGAGGATTACTTCACCCACCTAACCCTAGAAAAGGGGCTATCACCCAACAGCATTGCCGCGTATCAGCACGACATTGAATTGCTACGCGATTACGCAGAATCAAAGGGTATCGCCCCTACCCTAGTGCAGCAGTCAGATATAGAAACGCTGATAATGCAGGTGGGAAAGGATGGAGCGCTAGGGCCAAGAAGCCAAGTGCGCCTCGTATCTGGGCTCCGCGGCTTTTTCAACTACCTGTTCCTTGAGGATCGCATAGAAAATAGCCCTATGGAGCACATAGCGCCTCCCCGGCTCGGTGAGCACCTCCCAGCAGTGCTAAGCCCTGCAGAAGTAGACGCTATGGAGGCCACCATCGATCTTAGCGACCCGCTGGGACACCGCAACCTCGCGATCCTGGAGGTTCTCTACAGCTGCGGGCTACGTGTAACCGAACTCGTAGAGCTGAGAATCAGCCAGCTATACTCTGCCGAGGGCTACCTCCGCGTAGTGGGGAAAGGGAATAAAGAACGTCTGGTCCCCATAGGCGAACGGGCGCTACATGACGTGAAGCTCTACCTTGGGCAACGGGTGCACTGGCCTATAAAACCCGCATTTTCCGACTACCTTTTCCTCAACCAACGGGGCGCCAAGCTCACCCGCGTCATGGTATTCTACATCATTCGTGAATCTGCAGCAAAAGCGGGCATTGCAAAGACCGTGAGCCCCCACACCCTCCGCCACTCCTTTGCCACCGCCCTGGTAGCTGGGGGCGCCGACCTCAGGGTAGTGCAGGCCATGCTTGGGCATGAATCCATAGTAACCACCGAACTCTACACCCACCTATCCCAGCAGCACCTGCGGGCAGCCGTTATGCAGTACCACCCTCGGGGAAACCGATAGCCCTCGCTGTAATTGCTCAGCGTTCTGGCCAAGATTTCAACACATCCCCACATCCTCTCGAAGATCATAACCCTTTCCAACGTACTGTGCATGACCAAAATCGGGCTCGTTAGCGATACCCACGGGCACTGGGACGCCGACATCGAAGAGTTTTTCGCCCCCTGCCAACAGCTCTGGCACGCTGGCGATATCGGAAACCTCGAGCTAGCAGACACCATTGCGCGGTTCCGCCCGCTTGTGGCCGTATACGGGAATATAGACGGCGCCGACGTGCGGAGCGAATACCCCCTAGAGCAATCCATCGAGCTCGAAGGCACCACCATATACATGCGCCATATCGGCGGCTACCCGGGGCACTACGCGCCAGGGATTGCCAACATCCTGCGCACGAGGAAACCCAGCATGTTTATCGACGGGCATAGCCACATACTCCGCATCATCTACGACCGAAAGTTCGACCTCCTCTTCCTCAACCCTGGCGCCTACGGGCACACGGGATTCCACAAAGTACGAACCGCCCTGCGATTCGACCTCCACGGGGGGAAACCCTCGAATATGGAAATCCTCCAGCTCCCCCGTTAGCCCAACGATTCGCCCCGCGAAATCTCCACGCCTCTACACCCGCCACCCGTACCCCTTGGCAGAAAATTACGGCCCAATGAATACGGTATCAACAAAAATATCTACCTTTGTGGTGCGGTGCAGGGCACTGGAGAAGTTGGAGTGTTTACTAAGGAAGGAAGTGTAATGGAGTATTCGGAGAATCACGACGATCGGAATGATGTGCATTCCACAGCGGTGCGGGCGGGCAAGCGGACCTATTTCTTCGATGTGAAGGCTACCCGGAATGATGACTACTACCTGACGATAACCGAGAGCAAACGTCGGCCAGGCGAGGATGCCTCATACGAAAAGCACAAAATATTCCTCTACCGGGAGGATTTCAGCAAATTTTCTGAAGGGCTAGCCCAGGCTATCGATTACATCGTACAGCAGAAGGGCGAGGTGGAGCCGCGTGACGAGAATGACTATTACGGGGAGGAGCAGTAGAACGCTTCCCATCCAATCCATGGAGAGGGGGGAGATTCCTAGGGTATCTCCCCCCTCTTTTGCTAGCCAGTCCAGGCGAGCAATCCATGCGTACTGAAACCTCTGCCTATAGGCGGGCACTCGCTACACTCGGCATCGCCCCTACCAAGACACCAAAGAGCGGAAGGGGTAACGCTGCTATTCCCAGCCTTTGCCTCCAGCACGCTAGAATCTGGAAATTAAGACCTCTGCCAAGTCCATTTAAACGGCAGACAGCACGCTGCACCGCTACTATACCCCACGAGCCCAGAATCCCGTTTTTCCAGCGCTTTCAAAATAGGACTTAGGGCTATGGAGAATTCCCTTACCCTTCCCGTCCCTCCTCCAGCCCAGCGAGGAGCTTGAGGGTGTGGAGCTGGTTGAGAGCTTCTAGCGGGGTGAGGTTGTCCACATCTATGGAGGCTATGCGACTACGGAGAGCGCGCAGCACTGGATCTTCCACCTGGTACACATTCAGGCTCTGCGACTCCGAGGCCACATCACCCACCGATGATTCTGTAGGTGCATTCCGCGCAGCCTCTAGCCCAGCCAGGATTGCGTTTGCTCGCTGCACCACCCGTGGGGGCATCCCGGCGAGCTTTGCCACATGGATACCAAAACTATGCTCGCTGCCGCCCGCCACCAGCTTGCGTAGGAAGATGATCTTGCCCTCGTACTCGCGCACGCTCACGCTGTAGTTCCTGATTCGCTCAAACTGCTTGGCCATCTCGTTGAGCTCATGGTAGTGGGTGGCGAAGAGCGTTTTGGCCCGGGCCTCTGGCTGATCGTGGATGTACTCTGCCATTGCCCAGGCTATCGAGATACCGTCGTAGGTGCTAGTGCCCCGCCCGATCTCATCGAGCAGAATCAGGCTGCGCGCAGAGAGATTATTGAGGATGCTAGCCGCCTCCGTCATCTCCACCATGAAGGTAGACTCGCCGAGCGAGATGTTGTCCGAAGCCCCTACCCTTGTGAAAACCCTATCCACCAGCCCGATGGTAGCCCGCTTGGCTGGGACGAAACTCCCGCACTGGGCTAGGATTACAATGAGCGCCGTTTGCCGGAGTAGGGCCGATTTACCCGACATGTTGGGCCCCGTGAGCATGATGATCTGCTGATCGTCAGGATCTAGCCTAACGCTATTGGTAATGTACTCCTGCCCGGGGGGTAGCGCATCGGCTATCACAGGGTGCCAACCCTCCTCAATGTCAAGCACTCTCGACTCATCCACCACCGGGCGCACCCACCGCTTCTCGGCCGCAAGGTGGGCGAAGCCCCTAAGCGCATCGAGCTGCGCGAGGAGGCTCGCATTGAGCTGGATTGTAGGGATGTAACCCTGCATGGTTTGCAGTAGCTCAGCGTAGAGGCGAGCCTCTATGGCTAGAATCCTATCGTTTGCCCCAAGAATCTTGGTTTCCAGCTGCTTGAGCTCATCGGTCACATAGCGCTCCGCCTGCACTAGGGTCTGCTTGCGATGCCACTCTGGCGGCACCCGCTCCTTGTGGGTATTGCGAACCTCAAAGAAATAGCCGAAAACGCCATTAAAGCCCACCTTGAGCGAGGTAATGCCGGTTCGGGCACTCTCTCGCGCGCATAGCGCATCCAGGTGCTTTTGGCTGCCATTCACCAGGTCGCGCAGCTCGTCGAGCTCCACGTCCACCCCAGGCGCAAAAACCTCCCCCTTGCCCAGATGGCTAGGATCCTCACGCAGCTCGCGGGCAATGCGTGCCACGAGGGTTTCGCACGGATTCATCTGCTCACCGATCTGGCGTAGGTGTGGCTCTGTGGCGTCGAGCAGCAGCGCCCTGATACCCACCAGCAGGCCCAGCGATGCCCCTAGCTTCGCCATCTCCCTGGGTGTGATACGCCCGAGTGCAGCCCTCGAGGCTAGGCGTTCCAGATCGCCAATCTGCCCGAGATCGTCTGCCAAATCGTCACGCAGCGTGCTACGTTGCGCCAAGTACTCCACCATCGCGTGGCGATTCACAATGGGGGCGACCTCCTTGAGCGGCAGAGCCAGCCAACGGCGCAGCAGGCGTGCCCCCATCGGGGTTACCGTCCTATCGATAGTCTCTACCAGCGACTTCCCCCCCTCGGCCAATGCGCTGAACACCTCCAGATTGCGTAGGGTGAACCTATCGAGCCAGATGTACTGGTCCTGATCGATACGACGTACCCCCGTGATGTGGGCTAGCTGCCCGTGCTTGGTGAGGTCTAGGTAGGCGAGCGCCGCCCCTGCAGCCGCTACCCCTTGGGTTAGCGTATCGATGCCAAACCCCTTGAGCGACAGCGTGCCGAAATGCTGCTGAAGCCTATGCGCTGCGTCGGTAGGCGAGTAGGCCCAATCATCCATGCGCGTGGTGTAGATATTGGGGGGGAGCAACTCCTCAGCCTCGCGCAGGTGATCGCGCGGGACGAGTACCTCCTTGGGGCGGAAGTTGGTGATTAGCTTGTCGATATAGTCTGGCGTCCCCTGCGCCACGTAGAACTCCCCCGTGGAGAGGTCGACGAACGCGATGCCAGGCTGCGACTCATGCACCGCGAGCGAGGCGAGGAAATTGTTCTCCCGGCGCTCGAGCAGACCGTCGTCTACCGACACCCCGGGGGTTACCACCTCTATCACGCCACGCTTCACCAGCTTCTTGGTGAGCTTGGGATCCTCCAGCTGCTCGCATATCGCCACCCGTAGCCCTGCGCGCACCAGCTTAGGCATATAGGTGTCTATGGCATGGTACGGAAACCCCGCGAGTGGCATATCTGCCGCCCCACCATTGGCCCTACGCGTGAGTGTGATACCTAGGATCTCAGACATCCGAAGGGCATCCTCGTTGAACGCCTCGTAGAAATCGCCCATTCGGAAAAGGATGAGCGCATCGGGGTGCTGCGCCTTTACCTCGCTGTACTGGCGCATCATCGGAGTCTCCACTGGGCCAAAAAGGGTATTATCTCTAGGCATAGTCGCACCTAGGGCTAGCTGCCCGGTCTGGTTTAAAGTGCGAAGGTAATGAATTCTGCTTGAAAATCTGAACACTGGCGCGAAGAAAAATCCAAGATACTCCAAAATAGTGTGTTCGCACAGTGTGTTTCTAAGAAATTACACCTATCATCCTGGCATAGTGTAAATTGATGACATACATCTCATTGATGGAAAATCAACCTAATAAACTCTAGACCAACTCAATACCAACTCAACACCTCCGTCGCTGCATGTTCGGATTTCGCTAGCGAAATCCGAACATGCAGCGACGGAGGTGTTGAGTTGGTATTGAGTTGGTCTAGAGTTTATTAGGTTGATTTTCCATCAATGAGATGTATGTCATCAATTTACACTATGCCAGGATGATAGGTGTAATTTCTTAGAAACACACTGTGCGAACACACTATTTTGGAGTATCTTGGATTTTTCTTCGCGCCAGTGTTCAGATTTTCAAGCAGAATTCATTACCTTCGCACTTTAAACCAGACCGGGCAGCTAGCCCTAGGTGCGACTATGCCTAGAGATAATACCCTTTTTGGCCCAGTGGAGACTCCGATGATGCGCCAGTACAGCGAGGTAAAGGCGCAGCACCCCGATGCGCTCATCCTTTTCCGAATGGGCGATTTCTACGAGGCGTTCAACGAGGATGCCCTTCGGATGTCTGAGATCCTAGGTATCACACTCACGCGTAGGGCCAATGGTGGGGCGGCAGATATGCCACTCGCGGGGTTTCCGTACCATGCCATAGACACCTATATGCCTAAGCTGGTGCGCGCAGGGCTACGGGTGGCGATATGCGAGCAGCTGGAGGATCCCAAGCTCACCAAGAAGCTGGTGAAGCGTGGCGTGATAGAGGTGGTAACCCCCGGGGTGTCGGTAGACGACGGTCTGCTCGAGCGCCGGGAGAACAATTTCCTCGCCTCGCTCGCGGTGCATGAGTCGCAGCCTGGCATCGCGTTCGTCGACCTCTCCACGGGGGAGTTCTACGTGGCGCAGGGGACGCCAGACTATATCGACAAGCTAATCACCAACTTCCGCCCCAAGGAGGTACTCGTCCCGCGCGATCACCTGCGCGAGGCTGAGGAGTTGCTCCCCCCCAATATCTACACCACGCGCATGGATGATTGGGCCTACTCGCCTACCGACGCAGCGCATAGGCTTCAGCAGCATTTCGGCACGCTGTCGCTCAAGGGGTTTGGCATCGATACGCTAACCCAAGGGGTAGCGGCTGCAGGGGCGGCGCTCGCCTACCTAGACCTCACCAAGCACGGGCAGCTAGCCCACATCACGGGGGTACGTCGTATCGATCAGGACCAGTACATCTGGCTCGATAGGTTCACCCTACGCAATCTGGAGGTGTTCAGCGCATTGGCCGAGGGGGGGAAGTCGCTGGTAGAGACTATCGATAGGACGGTAACCCCGATGGGGGCACGCCTGCTGCGCCGTTGGCTGGCTCTGCCGCTCAAGGAGGTCGCCCCCATTGTGAATCGCCACGCGATGGTGGAGTACTTGGCGCAACGTAGCACGCTGCGTGACGATTTGGCAGACGATCTCGGGCAGATTGGCGATCTGGAACGCCTAGCCTCGAGGGCTGCACTCGGGCGTATCACACCCAGGGAGATGGCGAAGCTAGGGGCATCGCTGGGCCTGCTGGTGGGTATCAGGGCGCTGCTGCTCGACGCCACAGAGCCACACCTACGCCAGATCGGTGAGCAGATGAATCCGTGCGAAACCCTCGTGGCACGCATTGCCCGCGAGCTGCGTGAGGATCCTAGCCATCTGGGCAAGGGGGAGGTTTTTGCGCCTGGGGTGGACGTGGAGCTCGACGAGCTGCGCGACCTGGTGAATGGCAGCCAAAAGCACCTGGATGCGCTATGCGCGCGAGAGAGTGCCCGAACCGGCATTACCTCGCTCAAGGTGGGCTTTAATGGCGTTTTCGGCTATTTCTTTGAGGTTCGCAATACCCACAAGGAGCGGGTGCCGCCAGAGTGGCATCGCAAGCAGACCCTAGTGCAGGCGGAGCGCTATGTGACCGATGAGCTCAAGCAGCTGGAAACCAAGATTCTTGGGGCAAACGATAGGATTCTAGCCATAGAGGCTCGCCTCTACGCTGAGCTACTGCAAACCATGCAGGGTTACATCCCTACAATCCAGCTCAATGCGAGCCTCCTCGCGCAGCTCGATGCGCTTAGGGGCTTCGCCCACCTTGCGGCCGAGAAGCGGTGGGTGCGCCCGGTGGTGGATGAGTCGAGAGTGCTTGACATTGAGGAGGGTTGGCACCCTGTGATAGCCGATGCGCTACCCCCCGGGCAGGAGTACATTACCAATAGCGTTAGGCTAGATCCTGACGATCAGCAGATCATCATGCTCACGGGGCCCAACATGTCGGGTAAATCGGCCCTACTCCGGCAAACGGCGCTCATTGTAATCCTAGCCCAGTGCGGGAGTTTCGTCCCAGCCAAGCGGGCTACCATCGGGCTGGTGGATAGGGTTTTCACAAGGGTAGGGGCTTCGGACAACATCTCGCTCGGCGAGTCTACCTTCATGGTGGAGATGACGGAGGCGGCTAGCATCCTCAATAATCTCTCTGCGCGCAGCCTGATTCTGCTCGATGAGATCGGGCGGGGCACTAGCACCTACGACGGTATCTCGATAGCCTGGGCAATGGCAGAGTACATCCACGATCAGCCAGAGGCCCGGGCCAAAACGCTCTTCGCCACCCACTACCATGAGCTCAACGAGATGGCCAAGCAGTTTGAGCGAATCAGGAACTACAGCGTGAGCGTGCGCGAGTACGAGGGCAAGATCATCTTCCTACGCAAGCTGGTGGCGGGCGGCAGCGAGCATAGTTTTGGTATCCATGTGGCAAAGCTCGCCGGGATGCCCCCACGGGTGGTGCAGCGAGCAAACGCAATCCTGGCTGGGCTAGAGGCTGCGCGGAATGCACCTACAGAATCATCGGTGGGTGATGTGGCCTCGGAGTCGCAGAGCCTGAATGTGTACCAGGTGGAAGATCCAGTGCTGCGCGCTCTCCGTAGTCGCATAGCCTCCATAGATGTGGACAACCTCACCCCGCTAGAAGCTCTCAACCAGCTCCACACCCTCAAGCTCCTCGCTGGGCTGGAGGAGGGACGGGAAGGGTAAGGGAATTCTCCATAGCCCTAAGTCCTATTTTGAAAGCGCTGGAAAAACGGGATTCTGGGCTCGTGGGGTATAGTAGCGGTGCAGCGTGCTGTCTGCCGTTTAAATGGACTTGGCAGAGGTCTTAATTTCCAGATTCTAGCGTGCTGGAGGCAAAGGCTGGGAATAGCAGCGTTACCCCTTCCGCTCTTTGGTGTCTTGGTAGGGGCGATGCCGAGTGTAGCGAGTGCCCGCCTATAGGCAGAGGTTTCAGTACGCATGGATTGCTCGCCTGGACTGGCTAGCAAAAGAGGGGGGAGATACCCTAGGAATCTCCCCCCTCTCCATGGATTGGATGGGAAGCGTTCTACTGCTCCTCCCCGTAATAGTCATTCTCGTCACGCGGCTCCACCTCGCCCTTCTGCTGTACGATGTAATCGATAGCCTGGGCTAGCCCTTCAGAAAATTTGCTGAAATCCTCCCGGTAGAGGAATATTTTGTGCTTTTCGTATGAGGCATCCTCGCCTGGCCGACGTTTGCTCTCGGTTATCGTCAGGTAGTAGTCATCATTCCGGGTAGCCTTCACATCGAAGAAATAGGTCCGCTTGCCCGCCCGCACCGCTGTGGAATGCACATCATTCCGATCGTCGTGATTCTCCGAATACTCCATTACACTTCCTTCCTTAGTAAACACTCCAACTTCTCCAGTGCCCTGCACCGCACCACAAAGGTAGATATTTTTGTTGATACCGTATTCATTGGGCCGTAATTTTCTGCCAAGGGGTACGGGTGGCGGGTGTAGAGGCGTGGAGATTTCGCGGGGCGAATCGTTGGGCTAACGGGGGAGCTGGAGGATTTCCATATTCGAGGGTTTCCCCCCGTGGAGGTCGAATCGCAGGGCGGTTCGTACTTTGTGGAATCCCGTGTGCCCGTAGGCGCCAGGGTTGAGGAAGAGGAGGTCGAACTTTCGGTCGTAGATGATGCGGAGTATGTGGCTATGCCCGTCGATAAACATGCTGGGTTTCCTCGTGCGCAGGATGTTGGCAATCCCTGGCGCGTAGTGCCCCGGGTAGCCGCCGATATGGCGCATGTATATGGTGGTGCCTTCGAGCTCGATGGATTGCTCTAGGGGGTATTCGCTCCGCACGTCGGCGCCGTCTATATTCCCGTATACGGCCACAAGCGGGCGGAACCGCGCAATGGTGTCTGCTAGCTCGAGGTTTCCGATATCGCCAGCGTGCCAGAGCTGTTGGCAGGGGGCGAAAAACTCTTCGATGTCGGCGTCCCAGTGCCCGTGGGTATCGCTAACGAGCCCGATTTTGGTCATGCACAGTACGTTGGAAAGGGTTATGATCTTCGAGAGGATGTGGGGATGTGTTGAAATCTTGGCCAGAACGCTGAGCAATTACAGCGAGGGCTATCGGTTTCCCCGAGGGTGGTACTGCATAACGGCTGCCCGCAGGTGCTGCTGGGATAGGTGGGTGTAGAGTTCGGTGGTTACTATGGATTCATGCCCAAGCATGGCCTGCACTACCCTGAGGTCGGCGCCCCCAGCTACCAGGGCGGTGGCAAAGGAGTGGCGGAGGGTGTGGGGGCTCACGGTCTTTGCAATGCCCGCTTTTGCTGCAGATTCACGAATGATGTAGAATACCATGACGCGGGTGAGCTTGGCGCCCCGTTGGTTGAGGAAAAGGTAGTCGGAAAATGCGGGTTTTATAGGCCAGTGCACCCGTTGCCCAAGGTAGAGCTTCACGTCATGTAGCGCCCGTTCGCCTATGGGGACCAGACGTTCTTTATTCCCTTTCCCCACTACGCGGAGGTAGCCCTCGGCAGAGTATAGCTGGCTGATTCTCAGCTCTACGAGTTCGGTTACACGTAGCCCGCAGCTGTAGAGAACCTCCAGGATCGCGAGGTTGCGGTGTCCCAGCGGGTCGCTAAGATCGATGGTGGCCTCCATAGCGTCTACTTCTGCAGGGCTTAGCACTGCTGGGAGGTGCTCACCGAGCCGGGGAGGCGCTATGTGCTCCATAGGGCTATTTTCTATGCGATCCTCAAGGAACAGGTAGTTGAAAAAGCCGCGGAGCCCAGATACGAGGCGCACTTGGCTTCTTGGCCCTAGCGCTCCATCCTTTCCCACCTGCATTATCAGCGTTTCTATATCTGACTGCTGCACTAGGGTAGGGGCGATACCCTTTGATTCTGCGTAATCGCGTAGCAATTCAATGTCGTGCTGATACGCGGCAATGCTGTTGGGTGATAGCCCCTTTTCTAGGGTTAGGTGGGTGAAGTAATCCTCTAGGCAGAGCACCCAGTCGACTGATGTGTTCGCAGGGGTGGTCAAGTTCAGGTATTGTTTTACGGAGATATCCAACGCGAAGTTAGCCAAAAAAGGACAGTGCAGCGATACCACTACGCACTACAATGGTGGAGACCTCCTATTCTCCGCTGTAGAATACAGGGTATGCGAACTAACACACCTGCATGCGTTCCATTTGTAGAGACGTTCTTTTTCCTTCTTGTGATTAAAAAGAAGATCAATCAATCTGGTGAATCTATTGAAGGAGGTAACGATGCAGAGTGTCATATCATTTAAATGAATTGAGGTTGTAAATTTTGCAGCAGCGTCTTCAAACGGTTTTTCACGTGCCCGCAAGGCAAAAAAAAGAAACGCAGGTGTGAGCCTGCGTTTCTTTTTGTCTAAAGGATTACGAGATAGAATACTTCCGTCCCCGCTTAGGAAAAAGCCGGGGGAAAGCTACTTTGCCTGGCGTGCAGCGTAGTTGATCTTTAACGCTGAAGCCTTACGGAGTTCCTGCTTCACGTCTGACACGATACCCATACGGGTGTTCATATCAACTTTCAGCGAGGTTGTCAATAGGTTCCTATCGGCTTCGCTCATAGCGTCTCGTTCGCTTGAGATGAAATCGCGGATGTCAACGAGTGTCTTGAAGGCATCGTTAAGCTGAATGCGAGAATCAGTCCCGTAGAGCTTCTGGTACTGCAGGATGGGCGTCCCGATGTAGATGTAGGACACTAGGGATTTCTTCTCGAGTTTAGACACCTCGGTAGCCTCTGGCAGGCGAACCGAGACCCGCATCTCCGTTTCTCGCATCGTGGTACTCACCATGAAGAAGAACAGGAGCATGAAAACGATGTCAGGAAGCGAAGCGGTAGATATTGCCGGGAGGTCTCCTTTACCTTTCCTTGAGAACTTTGCCATATCGCGGTCCTCCTTGTTACTTTTTGTCTACTGGTTCGGCCTCAGAGATACGCTGCGGTATCGCATTCTGTATCGCTTTCTTTTGGTCCTCGTTCAGCTTATCGTAAGGGTTACCGAATCGTTGGCGTGCGAGTGCCTCCCGAAGCTCGTTGTAGGCAGCTACTAGCTCATTCTGTACTTGGATGTACATGCTATAGGTAGTCGCACGGTCATTCTGTAGCGAGATAACTCCTGCGGTTACGGGAATTTTGCCCAAGAGCGGGATGTCTTTAATCTGCTTCTCGGGCAGGTCGGGCGCATCGTTTGGATTCACGAGGAACTCCTTCACTTTATCGCGAAGTTGGGTGATATCCATAGGCTTGCCCCCTACCAGGAGCTTATCGCTCCGGTTTATACGCACCAGCAGGATGTTTCGGATATTTACGTCTGCAGCCTCCTCCTTCTGGTCCTTTTGCGGCATCTGTGGCAGCATACGGGCTAGCCCCGTATCCACATTCATTGTCGTCGTAACCAGGAAAAAGATCAGGAGCAGAAACGCAATGTCGGCCATCGAGCTTGCGTTGATCTCTGCCATTTTTCTCATACCAAACCTCCTATTCCTTGGGGGCAAGCCAGCTCTTGCAGGAAAATCCCGTCAGGGGTCAAGCCTTGGGGGCTATTTCCTTGCGAAAGAGCTTTATATTACCGCCCTTCCGTTGCTACTTGTTGCCAATCATGCTCTTCACCCCTGTGTAGGCTAAGAGGAGAATGGCGATACCCAGCATGATGTAGGTGGCAATGATGCCGGTGTCTGTGGTTAGCAGAACGGTCCGGTTGCTGAAATCTGGATTGCTGTTGGCGGTAGCGACTTTTATGGGGTCACCGCTTGCCAGCAGGTACGATATGAGGATTACCAGCCCTAGAGCACCTACGGATACCAGCAATTTCAGGGCATTCCGAGGGTTGCGTACCACCTGGATAAGGGGGAAAATGATGGCAGCCACTGCGGCTATGGCCAGTAGCACATACGTCCAAATCAGTATGGGCTCTGTGGCGTTCATCTGGAGTTCCCTATTGTTCGTATCGTAGATCTGCGCCACGAAAACCGCAGCGAAGATTACGGACACCCCCATCAGCACCCAGAGTGCTATACGGAGGATTCTTTTGATCGTTGCCTCGCTCATTGCGTGGTCCTTTCGTTAGCCGCTAAGATTTCCTAGCGGTTGAGGTTGTGGTGAACCAGCAGGTCGATGAGCGAGATTGACGCATCCTCCATGCTCATCACGATCGAGTCGATCTTGTTGAGGATGTAGTTGTAGAATACCTGGAGAATGGCGGCAACGATAAGCCCGAATACAGTGGTGATAAGGGCGATCTTGATACCACCAGCCACCAGTGATGGGGCGATGTCGCCAGCGATTTCAATGGCGTCGAAGGCGCTGATCATCCCGAGTACCGTTCCCATGAAGCCGAACATAGGCGCCAGCGCAATGAAGAGCGATATCCAGGTAAGCCCGCTTTCTAGCTGCTGCATCTGGACAGAACCGTAGGCCGTTACCGCTTTCTCCACTTCTTCTATGCCGCCCTGGCTACGATCTAGCCCTTGGTAGAATATGCTGGCCACTGGGCCGCGGGAGTTCCGGCAAACCTCTTTGGCAGATTCAACCCCGCCTTCGCTAAGGGCCTTGTCTACACGGCGGAGTAGCTTATCTGAATTGGTACTCGCGAGGTTTAGGTAGATGATGCGCTCAATGGCGATGGCCAACCCGAGGATCAGTAGCAGCAGAATGACACCCATGAACATCGGGCCTCCCTCAATGAACTTCGTCTTGATCTGCTCGTGTAGGGGTGTGCCATCGTCAGTAGTACCCTGCAGCGGGTTGTCTGCCGGGGTGCTGGTTGTTGTTGTTGTAGAGACCTCCTCGGTCGCTACGGAATCCATCGAACCCGAAGCGGCTGCATCCTGCCCATATGAAGCGGTTGCAGCGCCCAGCAGCATGCTAGCTGCGAAAAGAATTACGGGTAACTTCTTCATAACTGCTCTTTGTGTAGTTTGGGTTATCGTTTTGGTCGTTTACAACCACTTATCATTCCGTCAGGTAGTAGTCTGGTTGATATGCAGAACCTCATGCATTCTTGCGGAGAGGGCGGGATTCGAACCCGCGATACCCTTTTGGGGTATACGCACTTTCCAGGCGCGCGCCTTCGACCGCTCGGCCACCTCTCCAATGTTGAATCTTCATCAATCTCGCCCCTCGTGCTGTCTATGGGAGAGGAGATACCCTCCGCCTGGCAACCATCTTGGCGCATGTTGAAATTTCTCTGAACGCTAATAATTAGACAGTTAAGTGCAACTCCTAACCCTCTTGTGGGGGCTTTTACAGGACGCAATTTATTATAAATTTTTCAGCTGGCAAAATTCGTTAGCTTTTTTCACCGGCTATATTGCGCAGGAAGTAGCTTGTGGCATCGTTGGTTGCGGGGTATTCGCCCAATGCGAGCATCAGTTTGGTTATCACAGCCTCAAAGGTCATGTCGGCTCCGCTAATTGCGCCAGCCTGGAGCAATCCTAGTCCTGCATCATAGGCAGCCATTGTCACGCTGTCTGCCGCGCATTGCGTAGTGTTTACTACTATCACCCCGCAGCTCGTGGCGTGGCGTAGCAAATCGTAGAGCCAGGGGAGGCTCGGGGCATTGCCTGAGCCAAATGTCTCTAGAACCAACCCGCGCAACGTTGGAATGCCCACCACCGCCTCCACCGCCTCCTGGGCGATGCCTGGGAAGAGCCGAAGGCTGGCCACATGGGCATCAAAGCGTTTGAGTACTTGTAAGTCCCCGATTCCCCTAGGGCGTATGGCCTGCGTGTGATAGCGTATGGCGATGCCCGCCTCGGCCAGCGGAGGATAGTTGTAGCTCTTGAAGGCATCAAAGCGGGCCGCGCCAAACTTGGTGGCCCGGTTACCGCGCAGCAGCACATGGTTGAAAAATATGGCGACTTCTGGCACTATAGCCTGATTATCAGCCTGGGCAGCTGCTATCTCTAGCGCTCCCAGCAGGTTTTCTTTCCCATCGGTTCTTATAGCGCCTATGGGGAGCTGGGAGCCGGTGAGTACTACGGGCTTGCTGAGATTGCAGAGCATAAAGCTCAGCGCGCTCGCGGTGTAGGCCATAGTGTCGGTGCCGTGTAGCACCACAAACCCGTCAAATTCATTGTACCGCGCCTCTATGATGCCCGCTAGCCGTAGCCAGAAATCTACGTCCACGTCTGAAGAGTCGACTAGCGGGGCAAGCGATTCGGTTACGATGTTATACCCGAAACGGCGCAGCTCTGGGACTTCCTGCTCTATCTGCTCAAAGTTGAAGGGGGCCAGGGCTCGCGTCTCTGGGTTTTCCTTCATCCCGATAGTTCCACCCGTGTAGACTATGAGCAGTGAGCGTTCCATACCTGTAATGAGGGGTTATGCCGAGAGGTTTGATGTAGGATATAGATTCCAGGCTTAGCAGCAGTGCCGAGCTATTTACAGGGTTGCGTGCGGTGGGCGTAATAGGGGAGTAGCACGAGAGGGGGGTACCCGAGGATGATAGGTTTTGCTACAGGCAGCGTAGCGAGCTGCAGTGGTCAAGCCCAAAGAGTTCGGCAGGAGGGGATTTCAGGCCAATACTCTTGATCCAGGGTTCTTCTGCAAGCTGTAGGGCCTGCTCCTGGCTAAGCGTGAGCTCTATGCTGGTGAAAATGCTTACGATATGCGCATTCGTAATTCCAAGTTGGGCTAGCCTTCTCTCCACCCACAGCTCGCTAAGCCCCTCGTAATAGTAGGCCACACATCCAATGCCACCTTGGCTGCGGGCATAGTCTGGGATATTGCCATCGCGCAGGTTGTCGTTCAGCTTCCACTCCGCCTTGCACGGAGCCAATGCGATTAGCCCGACGTCCTTTACGGCTTTTTCCAGTCCAGCAGCAGGGAATATGGCAAAGTAGGCGTAGTCGCCCAGGTAGTCGGTTAGCTGCACCCCGTTCTCTTTCAGCTTATTCTGCGTTATAGGGGTGGGAATGTCATCGAACTGCGCTATCAGGTAGTACTTCCCCTCGATGGGTGTACCCAGGGTCGCAATTGCGCTCTTATCGCCCTTGGCAATTTTTGTGGTGTTGGGCGTAAGGCGAACCGTGTCGCCCGCCAACTTGAGTGGGCGTTGCCCGTGGGCGCAGGGTATCCACAGCAGCCCGGTGGCTATGCAGCCCAACCAGAATGTGATGCGTTGCATTTTTCCATTTTTACGTATAACGTATTTTGTAAGCGCAAATTGCTTTGTGAATCAATACCTTGCAGTTACGCCCCAAATTTTCGGAATCGTACCCACCGTACAGCGGCTAGAATCCCGCCCAGGGCAAGCAGCAGAAGGGTGGGGACCAGCATGTTCACCAGCTGCCAGCGGATGCGGTGGAGAGCTATGGTGGCGCCATCCAGAAGGCGTAGGGTTAGGGTGCGCCCGCGGAGTTCGAGGAGGTCGTCTCGTCGGCCCAGGTAGAGCGCCAGATTGTCTAGAAATTCACGGTTACCAAAGGTTTGCTGTGTGTACCTATCGAATCCCAAGGGGAGTGGGAATCGTTTCCCCCCGCGGATTCGCACCCCATTTTTTACGATGCTGCCATCGGCCACCACCACCAGCCGTCCCCCCTCGCCCTGCGGTTGGAAGTCGAAGGCTTGCCCGCCGGCTATAGCCTTTACAGGCCTATGGGCGAATAGCGAAGTGAATTTCCCCTCAACGGCAACAGCCACAGGGATTCTGGCCGAGGAGAGGTGGGTAAAAATGGTGCGGTCGCCAATTTCAGCAAGGCTCACCAGGCGAGGTGTTGCCACAGCTCGGCAACGCTCGGTGGAGTGTAGGAGCACACTGCGGACTTGCCCGCTGCCGCCTGCTGTCAGCTCTAGGGGGCTAGGGAATCGGGAGTATATAGGATTCAGATTTCGGGTAACCAGTAGATTCTCAGCAGGTTCTAGCAAAGGGTAGTAGACCCACGGCAGAGGCGTGAATTGGGCGGCTTGCCCCTGCATGGCGGTATTCACGGGGAGTAGGGCGCAGCGGGCATCTTGCACCAGCGCATTGGCCATTCGTATTCCCTGCTTGAAGAGAAGATCGTCCAGATTCAGATCTCGGGGGTATGCCAGCGTTTCGCTGCCCTGCTGTAGGCTATCCTCGCTCACCTGTATGGGGCTTAGCGCCAGCAGCAGGCTACCGCCCTGCACCAGGTACTGGTCAAGCACCAGTTTTTCCCGTTCGGTGAAGGGGCTTAGGGGGTTGGCTATCAGAGCGAATGCGCATTCATCGAGCATGCCCACCCGTGCTAGGCTGTCGACATCTAGCAGCTGGTAGCTTTTGGCAAGACTTGCCCGCCAGTCTGCAATCTCTATCCCCTGCAGTTCGCCATGCCCATGTATCAGGGCTACCGAGGGCTTTTCTTGCTGCGTGAGCCTGTCGATGGCAGCTGTTAGCTCGTACTCTAACCCTTGGAGCGAGAGCGATATGGCCTCGGGTACAGATAGCTGTATGTTTGGGCGGTAGCATTGGATTGTTGCGGTTTGCCCTGCGTAGCCTAGCTGAAGAGCGGGGAACACTATACGCTCAGTAACAGCGCCGTCCTGCCCCTGCTCGTGTACGCTTACAGGCTGCAGCCCCATACGCATGAACTCGGCCTGCTGTGCCTGGCGCGCCTGCTCGCTATCTGCTGTAGAGGGGTCTACGAGTTGGAATTCTACCCGGTAACCGCTGGCCACCCGATACTCCTCCAGGAGTTCCTCTACCCCCTGCCGGAGGCGGATGAAATCTAGCGGGAGGTCGCCGCCAAGGTAGCATTTAACGTACAGGGGATTACGGAGTGAACGTAGAGTCGATTTTGTACTCCTGCCCAGCGTGTAGCGTTTATCGCCAGTGAGATCGAGGCGGAAGTAGAGCGCTCCACCTATCCAGTTCACCAGCACGACAATAGCTGCGGTAGCCAGCAGTGCTACCCATGCATTGCCTCGCCAGCGGGATACTCTCGGGTGCGAAACCGATTCCTGCGCGCGGCTAGTGTGGAATACTCGCATTCTGTCGATAGGTTAGGCGGTGAAACATCTCCCCATACTTCCGTGTAGGCCCGTTATCCTCTTCTTTTCCTAAGCGACACCACAGTGCCAGCCAGAGCTAGTGCGATTATGGAGGCGAAGTAGAGCAGGTCTCTGGAGTCTACCACCCCTCGGCTTATGGAGTGGTAGTGTTCCTCTACCCCGAGCCGTGCCACTAGGTAGCTGTATCGGCCGAATACGGGCAGTAGCGATAGCTGGGCGAACCCCTGGTAGATGAAGAGCGATAGCAGGGCGGCCAGCACGAAGGCGAATATCGCATTGCGCGAAAGCGAGGAACAGAGAATACCAATGGCGGCATAGCCCCCCCCGAGCAGCAGTAGCCCGAGGTACGATCCCCAGCTAGCCCCCACATCCACCGATCCCCTCGGTGCGCCAAGGCTGTACACCGACCAGAAGAATACTAGGGTAGGGATGAGGATGAGCACCACCAACATCCAGGCAGCTAGGAATTTGCCCGTAGCAATCTCTATGAGCCGTACAGGCTTGCCCAGCAGCTGCTCCAGAGTACCCTCGCGCCGCTCTTCGGCCAGCATACGCATGGTTACCCCCGGCACTAGGAACAGGAATACCCACGGCGCCCACTGGAATAGGGTGTCAAGCGTAGCCTGCCCGGTGTCTAGCACGTTGCCACCACCAGGTAGCACCCACATGCCCAGCCCCACCAGTAGCAGGAATACCGCCCCCACCACGTAGCCCGTGAGCGTCCCGAAGAATACTGCGACCTCTTTCAGGAATATTGCCCCCATCTTGCCAAACTCTAACCAACGGCAAAGGTAGCAATTTTCCTAAATACAGAAAAGGGGGAGTAGCCCATCGCGGGATACTCCCCCTCTTTCAGGTCGAATGGTTGGAAACTACTAAGAACGCTGGAGCAGCACGATTTCTGCCTGCGGGCTTTAGTAGCGACGTGGCATGCCGCGTCGCGCTTAGGCGAGCTACCGCTCGCTTCGATTCTGCATGAAGATCGACGATTTCATGCTCTCGCCCTCAAGTTGCGCATCGGGGAGGTCAGGATCTTGCATACCCCAATCGAGCCGGAGCGCTAGGCGTGCGTAGACCATGTTGCAGAGCGAGGAGACCGACCGGAAGCTTTCCGAGGGGGCGTAAGGCGAGAGGCTACGGGTAGCCAACGTCTTATCATTGGCGAAAACGCCGTTGACCCCGATTGCGAAAGTGGCAATTCCACGGTATAGGTACCTCAGCTCGGCTCGCCCCATGAACTCCTTCTCAGAGAGCAGGCTCCCGTTCAGACCGTCTTCCTCTCCATACCATCCGTAAAGGTCGAGCCGCCAGTCGCTCAGCGCGAACTTCAAGCTCCCCTGCCCATAGGGTAGCCACCGTGCGATGCTGAAGCTCTTGTCAATCTCGTTGTGCTGGAGCTGGACTCCGCCGCTTATGGCAATGCTCACGATGCCGAACATATTGTCTATGCGCAGCGACCCATTGGGGGTAAAGCAGTATGCCCTAGGGATATTCGCGTAGTGGCGATCCACAAAATACCGTCCCCCGAGAGCGCCCAGCCGATCTACGGGCACCACCTTGTCTCTCGACCAGCTGTACTTGGCCTGCAAAAAGAAGCGGAATCCTGGGAAGTAGACCGTGCTGTAGAGCGCAATCTGTTCGAAACGTTCATCTTTCAGCCCTGGAGTACCTGCTACGCGGAGATAGGGGTTGTGCCAGAAAGTCTGAGGATTGCGTGCTGCCAGCGAGGGGGTATAGTTGGTGTTGAAGTAGTCGAGATCCAAGCTCCAGAACTTGAAGAGCTTGTATGTGATGTGTGCCCCTGGAGCGAGCCGATAATCCACCTGTGCCGATGGCTCTACGAGTTCGGCGCGGCGGGCATCGAGCATGCCAGCCAGGCTAAGGTTACCTACGCCAAATGTTGCGAGTACCATCCCTCGGCTCTCGTGGCGTGCACTTGCGGGGAGGGGAAGATCCCTTTCCACATCGGTCGCCTGGATGCTTGAGTAGGTGTGCTCTAGCTGTCCACTGACCCCGAGTGTGAACTTATCGGCCAGCATGGTCTGCCAGCCGTATTGCAGCTTGCCGCCAGCCTGTAGAGGGCGTTGGCGCGAGCTAGAGTTCCGGTTGAATATTGTTGCGCCTGTCCCCTCGTCGGTTTCTTTCCTCGCGAAGGTGTAGAATTCCTCGCCTAGGCTGTAGAAGCCCGTGCTGCGGAAAATACCAGTCTCTCCTACGGGCTGCTCGTAGTGCGCAGTCAACGAGGGGAGTACGCTGCGCGAATTGCTACGCTCATCGAATCGTTGCCGCTGCAGTGGCGATGGCCCGCCAAGTCCAGAAAGTCGAGAGGTTTCTGTCACCCCGCGGTAGTCAGAGTGCCACAGGCGGTCGATCTGCGCATTGGTCTCCACCGAGAAGAGGCGGCGAGCCCGATACCACTTGTAGCGTAGGACTATGGCGTTGTTCCAGTAGGCTAGGCGTGCTGGGTCGGGCTTTGCTTCCCGGGTTACGGTGTCGCTGGGGAATAGGTACTGCTCGTGGCTGAATACCTTCTGCGTGTAGACGTTGCGGTATTGCGGTGTCCATTTGATAGCGAGTTCTTGCTGTGGGAAGAAGAAATAGCCGAAGGCGTAGTCTTCACCATAGTTGGCCGTGAGCCCATTGAGCAC
Organism: Candidatus [Bacteroides] periocalifornicus; assembly: GCA_001421095.1. Taxonomy (GTDB): domain Bacteria; phylum Bacteroidota; class Bacteroidia; order Bacteroidales; family CAJPTX01; genus Bacteroides_D; species Bacteroides_D periocalifornicus. Next base: position 33,177 of record LIIK01000024.1, read on the forward strand.
TATCCCTCCTGCTAAACCGCCGCTTGAGCGCTCCTGCGCCACCACATTTAGCACCACAGCGGCGTCGGGAAATTGGGCTAAGGGTTGGTCAGAGTATTCCACCTTTCGGATCATCTTGGGCGAGATGGCGAGAAGGTCATTCCACTCGGCAGGGCGACCATTGATGAAGAGCGCAGGTTTACCGCCGCCTAGCACCCGCACGGACATTTCATGTGGATTTACATCGAGGCGGGCGATGTTGAGCTCATCGAGTAGGTCAAATCCGTTCACCGAGCGTTTCACCATCACCTCAGAGGGGTAGTAGGTAGCCCCTTCCTTGGATAGGACCACGTTGCGCCCGCCGATGCGCACGCCCTCTATGGCGATGTCCACTGGGCGGAGGGTGATGGTGTCCACGCTCCCCTCTTTCGCGAGAAATGTGTAGGTCGTATATCCCAAGGCACGCACGCGTACTGGCAGTAGCTCGGCGGGCTTATTGAGCGTAAAGGTGCCGCTGGAGCCGGTGGCTACGGATGCGACTATTGTGCTATCGGCCTGCCCCTTGAGGCATTCTACCGTGGCGTTGCCTATGGGCTTACCGTCTACCCCATGTATTACGCCGCTTAGAGTAACCTCTTGCGCGCGGAGGGGGAGGGTGGAGAGGAGGAGGGATAGGATGATTGGAATGTAGATGTAGCGTTTCATAGGCTGCATGATAGAATACATTGCTGTAGGAATTCTAGATTAGTGTACTCGGTACAGAGGTTGAAGTGCGCCCCCTCGCGTAGGTTGCGGAGCGGGGACAACCACTCTGCCCCAGTTCCCATCGTTATCATGCTGTACCATAATCGTTCAGTGTTAGAAATTGACCAAGATAGAGAACCTATGGCTAGGCACTGCAAATTTCGTCAAAGTTTCCCATAAAAACAAGGGGTTGCATCCTCTATTGACGCACCCCCCTAAGGGTCAGAAGGGCGTTGCCCTGCTTGGGGTGTAATTTGTACCGAATCTACCCTACACCACGCCTTTCCCCAGCAGCTGGCAGTGGCGTAGGCCGAGATCCGTGAAGATGATGTTCTCGTTCCCGTTACCGGCCACGTGCTGGTAGGCTTCCTGGTAGGCGTCGAGCAGCCAGCCAATGTTGCGCCCATTCACGTAGGGAGCCACCTTGGCGGCGAACTCCCGCGCGGGGCCTATCAGGTAGCAGAGTTCAGGCAGGTTGAGGTTCAGCATGTAGATTTCCCGAACCATGCGCGCGAGGTAGGCCAGCAGCTCCTTCTCCCGTTCGCGGCCTAGAGCCAGCACCAGCGACACCCATGTGAATATGCCCTCGTAGTTATTGGAGTACCCGCTGCGGAGCAGATCCATGAGCAGGGCGAGCATCTCCTGGTTATCACCCTCTCGTAGGAGTTCGAGCGCCTGCGCGTAGTTACCCCTTGCCACCCGGGCTATCTCCTGCGCCTTGGCGGAGTCAGCCCCCTCATGCTGCAGAGCCTTCACCATATCGTCCTCCAGCACTGGCGGCACTATCACCTGCTGCACGCGCGAGAGAATGGTGGGCAGCACCAGCTCTGGATGATGGCTTACGAAGAGGAATACCGTCTGTTCTGGCGGTTCTTCTACCACCTTCAGGAGGCGGTTGGCCGCCACAGGGTGCATGCGCTCTGGCTGCCAGACCACCATGAACTTCATGGGGAGCTCTACGGGCTTGTACCACAGCTTCTCTATTATCGCCTCGGCCATCTCTGCCGATATGAGCCCCTGCTTGCCAGTGGCGCCGAGCTCGGTGTACCAGCGCGAGGGGGTGAGGTAGGGGTTGGTTTGTAGGGCCTCTATCCAGCGGTCGCGCAGGTAGGCCTCGGGATCCTCATCCTTGGTGGGGGTCACCTTCACCACAGGCATGCAGAAGTTGAGGTCAGGGTGCTGTAGCTTGGCCATGCGTCGGCAGCTAGGGCATACCCCGCAGCTATCGCCATCGTGCCTATTGCTGCAGGCCATGTACTGCGCTAGCGCCACGGCAAGGCCCAGCGCACCCACCCCCTCGCTGCCCGAGAGCATGAGGGCATGCGGCATCCTCCCCTCATCTGCCAGCATCCGGAGGTGGGTCTTGGTCTCCTCTAGCCCTACGATCTGTGAGAACTGCATGGGAAAAAGCTGTGAATAATATCGGAGCTGCTACCAAATTCGCTTAAACGCAGCATTGTTTATGTGGATTTTGCAGAGTTTTTTTATATTTTATCAGCGTTCGTATATCCTCCCAGTTACAACCCCAGAATCCCAGTTATGGAGCGATGCCAGGAATTCCGCTACTCTCTGCGTTAAATCGCTATCCCTCTGGGTTTTCGCCCAGCGTTTCCCCTACCACGCCTAGGATTCGTGCAGTGGCCCCCGTGTGCATCTGTACGTAGTGCGTTGCGGCCTGCCCCATGCTGGCGAGCTGCTCAGGGCTAGCCATTAGCGAGAGGAGCTGGTTGGGGATTTTTTCCACGCGATCTACAGGCAGGGCTGCCGTGGTGTCCACTAGCCCCACCGCCTCGCGAAACCGTTGGTAATTCGGCCCAAACACCACCCCTACGCCAAAAGCGGCGGGCTCTAGCGTATTGTGAATTCCCACCCCGAAACCGCCCCCTACGTAGGCCAGGGTGGCGTACTGGTAGAGGCGGAGCAGTAGCCCCACGGTATCCACCACCAGAATTCGGTATTCGGCAGATGCGCATTGCCCTCCGAGTTCGCTGTAGAGCAGGCTAGGGCGCCCTATGCTTTCGCGCCATTGGGCTATGCGCCGCACGTCTATCTCATGCGGTATCAGCACCATGCACCATTCGTCGGGCAGGCGCTTTGCCACCTCCACTAGCCCGGCCTCATCTGGCGGCCACGTGCTGCCAGCCACTAGCGTATGCCTGTTTGCGAAGAAGGATGATAGCTGCGCTAGGGGTTCGGCGTGCTGTGCCGCCTCACGCACACGGTCGAACCGCGTATCGCCAGCCACCTGGGCGTTTGAAATCCCGTAGCGATTCAGCAGGGCGAGCGACTCGGCATCCTGTACGAATACACGGGTAAAGTAGCCCAACCACCGCCGGTAGGCCCGTCCCCACCACCTGAAAAATGGCTGGCTTGGCCGGAAGATGGCCGAGATGAGAAAGGTGGGGATGCCTTGCTGGTGGAGTAGTCTCAAGTAGTTGTACCACAGTTCGTACTTCACAAAGAAGGCCAATGATGGGCGCACGATCTCCAGGAAGCGACGAGCGTTGCGCGCGGTGTCGAGCGGGAGGTAGCAAACGCAGCTTGCGAGGGGGTAGTTTTGCCGAACCGTGTAGCCCGAGGGCGAGAAGAAGCTTACCACCAGCCGCCAGCCCGGGTGCTGCGCCATGAATTGCTCCATCACCCGTCGCCCCTGCTCAAACTCCCCCAGCGAAGCGCAGTGAAACCACACGGTGCGGTCGCCGTCGGTGCGCTTTATCCCATTGCGGAGCTTTTCCTCCCAGCCATGCCGTCCCTCCACCCAAAGCCTCGCCTTGGCGTGCCAGAACCTGTCTGGAAT
>LIIK01000060.1 GCA_001421095.1 Candidatus [Bacteroides] periocalifornicus
TCGCAAGAAGAGGAAAAACCTCCTGTAAAAGATTAACTCATACGGGACTTTTGCAGAGGCCTCGACTTTCAAGAGGATCCTTCCCCCCCCCCAAAAAAAAAAACAGGGCGAAGGCTGATGTCAGCCCCCGCCCCGCACGATCATGGACACAATGGATGAAAATCAACCTGCTAGAATAGGAATGCCACCTGCAGCCCGTATGAATTGCCGCTTACCCCCACAGAATGCCTTTGGCCACTGCTATCCCTATAGCTGTAGCCATTCGCATCCGCGATGCCTAGGTCTGTGAAGAGCGAGAGGCGAAGGACCTTATACTGGAAACCCGCTTGCAGGCTGAAGTCGAACACCGGGTAGTCGAACGCATCGTCACCCGGCAGGATGGAGGTCCCGAACTTTACCCCCAATCCCCCTAGGAATCCGACGTCTTGAGACATTTCCCAGATCCCATTCAGCAAAACGGGGATTTTCGCATAGATTATCGTCTCCCATCCATTGCCGCCCACACCCACAAAGTCGAGCCCATACTCAAGCTCCAGATGGATTTTCTTCTGGAGGAAACCATGGGTAAAGGTAATCCCAGTACCCACCACCCCCTGCGTAGTAGAGAACCTAGATACGCTCCCATTCGAGATCTCGCCCACAGTCCAGACGGTAGCCCCGAGCGATAGGCTGGGCCCAATGTGGAACCCCGTAAAGCGCGGCTTGGGGGTTCCATAGTCCTTATTCTCCGCGCTCGCCTTACGGCTAACCTGGAGCTTGCCCGCCTTGTCGATATTCACCGCGTCAAACTCGGTAGCCCCCGCCTTCTTGGTCTGCACCAGCAGGTAGACCACCTTCTGCTGCGGATCGTAGTACTCAGCCAGCTGCCGCTGCTGCATAGGCGCTGCCGCCCCGCCAGAGAGACGCTGTGCCATCTTCCCCTGGGCATTTGTAGAGGCTTCCTGATAGCTATCGCCGTAGCCCTGGATCACCTCCACCGTGCTACCCCGCAGATCCAGAAAAACGCCATCGACCCACTGGGGACGCTGCTGCGCGTACGTTGTAGAGGCAGCCAAGCCTAAGCAGAGCAAGAGGCCGCCAGCTAGCAATCCCTTAGCGAAAAATCTTGCAATCCCTTTCATCGTTGCATTGTGTTAGATTTCCCCTCTCAAGCATCCCAAAATTACCATCGCGAAGGTAACCATTTTTCTTCCCTCCCCCAAAAAATTACCCCTCGTAGAGCCTCGCGCTCTGCCTTGCCAATCGGGCTATCACTGGGACTTTAGGCCGGTACAGCAATGCCACCACCACGCACAGCAAGCCGCATCCCAGCAGCGTATAGGGAACCCCCACCCACTTAGATACTGCGCCCAGCAGCAGGCTGCCCAGCGGGGTTATGCCCAAGAAGGTCATACCGTAGAGCGCCACTACGCGCCCACGCTTCTCATTGTCCACCACCGCCTGCAGGTAGGTATTCGTGCTGGCAAACATGGCGATCATCCCCAGCCCCGTTACGTAGAGGATTGGTATAGAGAGCCATATCCACCTCGATAGCGCAAAGGCCGATAGGCCGCACCCCAGCATCAGGGCGAAGTAGTAGATATTCAGCGGGAAGCGTCGCACCGAGTTCCGCGTAGCCAGGAAGAAAGCCCCCGTGAGCGCGCCAGCCCCCACCGCGCCCGTGAGGTAGCCCAGGTAGCCCGCATCGCCCCCAAGGATCGTTTTGGCGTACACCGGGAGAAAAACCTGGAAGGGCATGCCCAGCAGGCTTGCAGCCGAAACCAGCAGGAGCAGATACCTTATAGGTTTGTAATCAGACGCATAGCGTATTCCCTCGCGCAGCTCAGTGAACACGCTTTTCCGGATCTGGGGTGGGGTCATCCTCTGCCCCCTCACGCTCAGCAGCGCCGTTATCACCGCGATGTAGCTGCTGGCGTTTATCGCGAAACACCATCCCTCGCCCACCGCGGCTATCAATGCTCCCCCCACCAGAGGCCCCACAAAGCGGGCCGTGTTGATCATGGTAGAGTTCATGGCTATCGCATTGGTAAGCAGCTGCCTATCGCCTACCAGGTCGAAAAGCAAGGCGTGCCGAAAGGGGGTGTCAAACGCTAAAATGCACCCGTTCATCGTGGCTATCAGCACTATATGCCACACCTCCACCACATTGGTGAATATCAGCGTGGCCATGGTGATGCTCGAGCACATGGCCAGCGTCTGGGTTACCAGCATGGCGTTCCTACGGTTATACCTATCGGCGAACACCCCCGCGAAGGGCGTGAGGAGCAGGGCGGGTGCTTGCCCAGCAAAACCCACAACCCCCAGGAGGAAGGCGGAATCGGTGAGGCGATAGACCAGCCAACCCAACGCAATATTCTGAATCCACGAGCCGATGAGCGAGAGCGACTGCCCCATGAAGAACCTACGGAAATCCCTAGCCTTCAACGCTCTAAAGGCAAACCCAATCTCCTCAAAATACGACCGTATGTCTAGAAATCGGAACATGCTCCCCCACGCAAATTTTGCCCAAAAGGCGCACCAGATGAAAAATTTTTGCTACCTTTACCGAGTAGAAATCGATGCTTACTGAAAACTTTCCACTTTCAGCCTGCAAAGGTATATAAAATCTCGGTTGGCTGGCAGCGCTTCGCAGCACCCAATTCACTAGCCTAACATAATCCAGAATAACCATGAGATACAACACTACCCCCCTTCTGATTAGCGCGGTCTTGGTGGGAATCCTCTCAACCCTTCCCCTCAAGGCTGCAGGGCAAGATGCCCGCGCTGTGGAGATAGCCCTCCAGCTAGGCCTCAGCCAGAATCTCGGGCAGCAATTCGCCAAGCAGGTAGAACTCCGTGTCCTCGATTTCGAGGACACGCTCCCCCCCGATAGGGCCGAGGCAGAAATCGCAAAATTCTTCCAGAACCACCAGCCCTCAGACTTCACGGTAGCCCATCGGAACAACCGCGGGGGCAATACCCTCATCATCGGCACGCTGAGCTGTGGCGCCGAGAAATACCGCGTAACCGTGCTGCTGCAGGGCGAACCCGAGAGCATGCGCATCACCAAGCTGCAGATAATCCCAAACACCATGTAGGGGATGGGATATGGGGTGAAATCCGATAGGATGCGCGCGTAAGGTGGATAGGTGGGCGGGGGAATCTTCGCGAAAACCGCGAAGACCCCGCCCCTACAGTCGGCATTGCGGGGATATCAATGCGCGACGCGGCGCGCCACGTCGCTACAAATGCCCGCCCCCCATATGCGCATGCGCGCCCCTCCGCCACCGTATGCGCATACCATACGCCCCGCATACCTCCTACCTACGGGAGACCCTACGATTTTTATTACGACGCGGCATGGGAAGGGAGGGCACTCGGGGTTGGGCGGGCAACTCTCGGCCCGCCCCTACAGCACCTCCCCTACCAAGAGCGCAATGGCCAATCTCGAAAATTGATAGAAATGTGATTTTCTTCTGCAAACCTTACACATAAATGCTGCGTCGTTGTAAAACGTGTGCGTGAAGAACGTTTCAACCAAGCATTCCCAGTTCTAGGGGTAGTGCGTTTTTTGTGGGATGGCCTGTGCGGCGTTTTTTGCCCCTGGCGGGAGCCTGCGGGCGGGAGGGCTTTTGGGCGTGGGCCTGTGCGCGCGACTCCCGCGACGCCCGAGCATGGGCATCTGCGCAGGGCGGGCGTAGCGCGTCGCAGGCAAAAGCCCCGGGGATGTCGCCAGGGGCGAGCTTTCTTTCCCCCCTTTCTTTGGCGATCCAAAGAAAGGGGGCGCGGGGGTGGCGGGGGCGCGTAGCCCCCGAGGTGAGGCGTGGGCTTCCCTGCGTTCGGTGTTGCGCCCCTGTAAGACGACGTAAACGGCACGGCGTGGTTAGAATCGCGACGCGGCATTATAATAACCACGACGCGGCACGCCGCATCGCTACGATCTTCGAGAAATGGAATTGCTTGATTGAAACCTATTTACCCGTAAGAAGGGAAAATCCCCCCCCAATTGAACCCCTGCCGGGCCTTTCGCCGCGGTTCCCCTTTTGGAATACGGCGGTTTAAATCCTATTCCCCCATTTCACGGAAGACGTAGCGACGCGGCGTGCCACATCGTAATCCTCCCATTCGCCGTTTCCCATCTATGCCCATCTGGGCGCAAACGATGGTCGGAGGGCGTGGACTGCAACAAGAAGGAGAAAAAGAAGACGAGCAAGTGCAAAGGGGCGATCTTCTCATCCAGGTGATAGTTTCCAATCCCGACGGTATGTCTGGCTCGTGTTTTATTCAGATGGTAGATTCCAAAGCCGGCAAGACCTATGACAACTCCAACGCCTTCCAGGTAAGCTACGGCCTCATTGGGTGCGAGATCGGAAAGTATCTTTACTTCTTCCCAGACTATGGGAAGAACTCCACGGTCGACCGCTTCTACGTTGCCGACGGGGTGCTGTACAAGGATAAGTCGTACACATTCCCGTCCAATGAGGCCCCGCTATTCGGGGCGCAAGTTACCGAGCAGAAGGCCTACTTCGCCAACATGATCGGTAAGATACAGATCGTTGATCCAGAGAAGTTTGAACCCATAGGTGAAATAGACGTTTCCTCCTATGCAGCCCAGGGCACGGGGCTATCATACCCCCAAATGGGTTTTCCGCTAGTGGCAGAGGGAAAGGTCTACTTCCCTCTCTGGCAAGTCGATGGGCAACGCCTCCCCAAGGGCGCTCCTGGGATCGACATCCTAGTGCTCGACGCCAACACTGACAAGGTACTCGACCATATCACCTCGCCGGCCAACGGGCTGTCTGCACCCGCTTACCCCTACGGACAGACGGGATTTGTGGATGAGAAGGGCGATATCTACTTCATCTGCGGGGGAGCCTTCGGTACCAGCAGCCAGTACAAGGATGGTATCATCCGTATAAAGAAGGGGGAGAATAAGATAGACGAAACCTACAACTGGGTGCTTGACGATGAAAAGTTCGACGGGCACGCAATCGACTGGGTGCTCGGAGGCCTCTACCTGGGCAACGGGAAGTACTGCCTCCAGGTAAGCCGTACCGATCTTAAGGTTAGTGACCCGAAAGAGAGCTACATGAAGGATCGCTGCATAGTGCTTGCGGTGCTCGATATCTACAGCAAGACGGTAGTACAGATGGCTCCTGTACCGCCTACCACCGCCTACGCCTCGTGCATCAACCGCTTTGATGGTAAGGTGCTTGAGGGGGTAGAGGGGCAGACCGAATCGGGCTACTACCTCTTTGACCCCGCCACGGGCAAGGCCAGCGAGAAACCTATAGTCGGCAGCCAAGGGACCCCCTTCTGGTGCTGTCAGACGAAGTAGGGTGGCATTTGATACAGCAAGCAGGCGTATCCCCTGGGGATACGCCTGCTTTTTATTGCGCACAGTTAGCCAATTGCCACGCAGCATCTATTCTCTTCCAGCATGCTCGCCTAGTAATAGACCTCTTCGAGATGTTGTCGCCCATTCTGGAAAAGTTTTGAGGTCCTCCTTTTGTGCGGATATTCGGGGTCAATAAAATGATTAACTTTGGCTGGTGTTAGACGGGAGTTCTGCGCGCTCTCTACACGGGAGAGTTTTGGGGTGATGCCCAGCTAATGGGGAGGACTATTGGTGCTATTCGACTGCGGTTTTCGGTATTTTCTAGTGTGTAGGCTAATCACAAAATATTTTACGGCAATGCTACGATTTTTAATCTCCAACCTTATTTCTATTACGGTCGCGTTTATTGTGGCCTACTTTGTGCTTCGGGCGGCCTATAAGAAGTCTGCCTTCTTCCGGATAGCGGTTATGTGGGTATTCTCGCTGCTGTTCCTGCTTGTCACCATTGGGGCGCGGCTTACCTTTTACCCGAATAATTGGGTGGCCTACCTGCTGTCTATGGTGCTCAATATCGCCTTTTGCGCCGTCATGATCTACCTGGCCGCCAAGATCGTTGTGCATCCCATCGGGAGGCTGGTGCAGAGCATAGAGAAGATGGCGCAGGGAAACCTCAACGAGACCTTCAGCACCGAGCAGCTCAAGGGAATGGACCCGGCCAAGGCCAACGATATACAGCGTCTCCAGCTGGCCATGGAGCTTATGCGCAGCAATCTGGTCAACATCCTGGGCACGGTGAATGGCGCGGTGGGCAACCTGCAGTCCACAGGGCAGGCGGTAGTGGAGACCTCAGACATCATCACCCAGTCAGTAAACCTCTCAAACCGCTCGGTGGAGCAGATATCGCAGGCCATGGGAGCCATGAACGCCAGCATGCAGAGCAATGCCCACGAGGCGCAGCAGGCCGAGCGCATATCGAGAGCCGTGGCGCAGTCCGTGGCAGAGATGTCGGAGTCGAGCGGCAAGCGGCTTAGCGCGCTCAAGGAGGTCTCGTCGCGCATGACATACGTGAATGGCATTGCCGAGCAGACCAATATCCTCGCGCTCAATGCGGCGGTAGAGGCGGCACGGGCTGGAGAGCATGGGCGAGGATTCGCTGTGGTAGCCACCGAGGTTCGTAAGCTTGCCGAAAGCAGTAGAAAGGCTGCCGACGAGGTGATGCGGCTCATCCGTACGAGCGAAGCGCTCTCCAACGAGGGCAATGAGAAGATCAACACCTTCGTGGGGCAAATTGCGGAATTTACCGATATCGTCATTCGTATAGGGGCTGCAGTAAAAGAGGAGACCGATGAGGTAGGCCAGGTGAACGCCCTGCTGCAGGAGCTAAACCAAGCTTCGCAGCACCATACGGGTAGCCTAGAGGCGCTGGATCGGGGGGCAAAGGTGATGTTTACCTCGGCCAACGAGCTGCGCAACACCCTCGGCTATTTCCACACGGAGGGGAAGTAGGCATTTTCGGGGTTCAAAGGGCGTAAAAGAAGGGGGCGAATCGCTACGATTCGCCCCCTTCTTTTCGTCTGTGTGCTGCCCGGCGGCTTACTGCTGCTTCTTGAGCAGGTCACGAATCTCGGTGAGGAGCTGGATGTCTGCTGGCGGTTCGGCGGGCGCTGCTGGGGCTTCCTCTTTCTTCTTCTTGAACCGGTTGATCCCCTTCAGCAGGATGAAGATCGCGAAGGCGATGATGAGGAAGTCGACAATCACCTGGATGAAGTTGCCGTAGTTGAAGGTGACAGCAGGGATTTCCACCCCATCGATGCCCATAGAGGCACTCCGCAATGTCAGCTTCAGGTCAGTGAAGTTGATCCCCCCAATCAGCAGCCCCAGAGGCGGCATCAGGATATCGTTCACAAAGGAGCTGACGATCTTGCCGAAAGCGCCACCAATCACGATACCGACGGCCATGTCGAGCACATTGCCCCGCATGGCAAACTCTTTGAATTCCTTTATAAAGCCCATGTGAACTACGTATTTAGTTGTTGTACCCCGCCAATAGCAGCAGGGAAATTACAGCAAAGGTAAAGAGAATTCAGCAGATTTTTTGCCTAGGGGTTATATTTTGCGTTTTTGAGAATCTCTTGCCCGTCGTGCATGGCCAGGAGCTCGGCAAGGGTGATGCTCGGATGCTTATCCATATACTGTGCCACAATACGATAGCCAATCCATGAGGCCACCTGCCCAGGGGAGTCTTGCCCGAAGACGTTAGTGAAGGGGGCGGGGTGGGTAAGCTGGTTTACTATGAGGGAATTCCGCTCGTAGAGGAGCTTTTTCTCTGAGAGGTAGACCCATACGGGATGCTCGTTTTTCTCTAGCCATTCCAGCCCTTGGGCGCTGTAGCCGAGGGCGAGGGAATCTGGGAGATCCCTGAGTGCCAGGTGGGTTGCATACAGGATGCTGCCCTCGTGGAGCATGGTCTCTAGGGTGGTGGCAGCCCCCAGCGGTTGTGGGTACTCCGTCTCCAGCCAGCTCGATATGGCGGTGGGGACTATGTAGGCAGGCCCCATGGTGCGGGCTAGGTAGTGGGGAATGCCGAGCTGGGGGTAGTAGGGGCAGCCGGCCCCGAGAAAACGGTCGATCCCGATACCCAGCATGCTGTCGGCCAGTATTATAGAGGTGTTGAACCCGCCGTTGAAGTAGTAGATTCTGGGAATTTGCAGTTGGGGGATCTGCCCCTTAAGCACGCCGAAGGCTTTGGATAGCTGCTGCGTGTAGGCCGTGGTGGAGGGGAAAACGCGGAGTATGCTATCCTCCAGAGCCTGCATGTCTGCATCATCGGCGAACTGGAGGAACATCGGGATCTGTTGGGCAGCGTCTCGGCTCCCGAGCACCTCACCCCAAAGCTTGAGGAATTCAGGGTGTTCCCTTGCCACCTGCGCGGGCCCGGCACCTCGCATGAGCGCGCTGTCGAGCCGGTAGGCCCTTAGTTCTACTGTGGCATCTGGGGTGCGGGTACACTGGCAGCTGTGCAGGAGCAGCAAAGCCACTGGGATGGCGAGGTAGAGAAATCTTCGCATGGGTAATCCGTTCTTGGAGTATGTATAATTTGGCTATCTTTGCCAGGCAAAGGTACGACTTTTACGCATTGTGCACGATAGTTTTTTGCGTTGGGCAAAGATTATACGCGGTCCGATATTCTCGAGAGGGTAGTTCGATAGTTTTTTAACCGTTCCCAAACCCAAAAATCAAAAAAAAGAATGAAGAGTGACCTGGAGATTGCGCAAGAGGCAACGATGCGCCCGATAACCGAGATAGCAGCCCAGCTAGGGTTGCCCGCCGACGATATAGTCCAGTACGGGCGCTATAAGGCCAAAATCCCCCTGAGGTATGTGAATCAGGGCCGCGAGAAGAAGGGGAGGCTGGTTCTGGTCTCGGCCATCTCGCCGACCCCAGCGGGCGAGGGGAAAACCACCGTGTCTATAGGGCTCTCGCAGGCGCTCAACAGGCTCGGGCATCTGACCACCGTGGTGCTGCGTGAACCCTCCCTAGGCCCTGTATTCGGGATTAAGGGGGGCGCTACTGGCGGGGGATTCTCGCAGGTGCTGCCAATGGAGGACATCAACCTCCACTTCACTGGCGATTTTGCCGCGGTAGAGAAGGCGCACAACCTACTGGCCGCCCTCATTGATAACAATGTGCAGAGCAAAACCCGCTCGCTGAACATCGACCCCCGCACCGTGAACTGGAAGCGGGTGATAGATATGAACGACCGTTCGCTGCGCCACATCATAGTGGGGCTGGGCGGTACAGCCTCGGGCATACCCCGCGAGACGGGCTTTGACATCACAGCCGCCAGCGAGGTGATGGCGATACTCTGCCTGGCAGAGGATATGGAGGATCTCAAGCGTAGGTTGGGCAATATATTCGTTGGCTACACCTACGATAAGAAACCCATATACGCCCGCGACCTGAAGGCCGAGGGGGCAATGGCTGCCCTGCTCAAGGATGCCATACTGCCGAATCTGGTGCAGACGCTAGAGGGTACGCCAGCCCTCATCCACGGAGGCCCATTCGCCAACATTGCCCAGGGTACCAATACGGTGCTGGCCACCAAGCTTGCGCTCAGCCATAGCGATTACGCGGTTACCGAGGCGGGTTTCGGCTTTGACCTCGGGGCAGAGAAGTTCATTGATATCAAATGCCAGTCTGCCGGCCTAAAGCCCGATGCGGTGGTGCTGGTGGCTACCGTGCGCGCCCTTAAGTACCATGGTGGCATGCCTATTAAGGAGCTTACCACCCCCAGCGTGGAGTACCTGAGGAAGGGGGTGGGCAACCTGCAGAAGCACCTGGAGAACATGAGCCTCTACGGTATATGCCCTGTGGTGGCTATCAATAAGTTCGCCTCTGACACCCCCGAAGAACTCGATGTGATAAAGGGGGTATGCGCCGAGCTGGGTATGCGGGTGGCAGAGGCCAACGTATGGGGCGAGGGCGGCCAAGGGGCGCTAGAACTGGCTAAGCTTGTAACCGAGGTGGCCTGCGGATGCCATGAGAACTTCCATCCCCTCTACTCCTGGGATATGAAGCCAGAGGAGAAGATAGAGACGATAGCCAAGAAGGTCTACGGTGCCATAGCTGTAGACTACACCGCCACGGCCAAGGCCGCCATGAAAACAGTGTACGCCCTCGGGCTCGACAAGCTGCCGGTCTGCATGGCCAAGACCCAGAAGTCGCTATCTGACAACCCCGACCTCCTCGGTCGTCCCAAGGATTTCGTGGTAACGGTGCGCGACATCGAGATAGCGGCTGGCGCAGGGTTCATCATCCCCATCACAGGGCAGATCATGCGCATGCCAGGTTTGCCAGAGACCCCATCGGCCGAGAAGATCAACATAGACAACGAGGGCAATATCACGGGGCTATTCTAAATGCGAAGGGGCGTTGCTAGCGTAAAAATCTAGCATACGCGCAATTTTAGCGATAGAATGGAAAGGGGAGGCGAAAGTCTCCTCTTTTTTTGTAACTTGCAGGCATAGAACGAAGCGAAATCCCGTGTCAAACCAAAGCCTAGGAGGTAGAGCCATGGGAAGAATCTACTACTTGCTGCTGGCCGCGGTGTGCGTGGCCATGCTGGGCTGCAAGAAGGAGCGGCCGAAGAGGGAGGAGTACCTGCGCCCCGAGGGTTCGCTCATCGGGGAGTGGGTGAAGATCTGGGAGGACGGGCATCTAGAGAGCCGTCCGTCNACCAAGCGNGTCACGGGTNCCTACCTGATCCTGCGCNCNGATAGCAGCTGGAAGTATTACGAAGTGGAGCTNGGTACACNGCAAGGAGCCAAGTTCCGCTCNGTATGGGACACCACGGGACTCAATCGGCCAGGGGTTGCCCGTCCGCACTGGGAGCTGGAACTCTTGGATGGGGAGGGAGTCAGACGATGGGGCATACCATACAAACTCCTGGACACCTGCCTGGTGATAAACTATAACGACAGGGGCTGGGTGGGCAGTTTTGTAGAATTCTGGTATCTAAAACGGAGGTAAAGCCATGGGAAGAATCTACTATTTGCTGCTGGCCGCGGCTCTGCTCCTGTCGGCCAATCTTTATGGGCAAGGGGTGATTCCGCTTACCCCAGAAGAGTACGCATCACTCCCGCAGGTTGTGCTACCAGATAGCGCGGTAGCCTCACAGCAGCGCCCGAAACTGTTGGTGCCGCCTTCCCCACCCCCGGGGCATCAGGGGAGTCTGGGTAGCTGCACCGCCTGGGCTACGGCCTACGCCGCTATGGGCGTGCTGTACTCTCCCTCCCCCATGCAATTTCCCAGCCCCAGCACCGTTGCTATAGAGGGAGGCGCATTGCCTACCCTCTAATTTTTTTTGCGCGTATGGATGGCGAGATACGGGAGCGTAAGCGGCAGCTCCGAAAGGCCGTGAAGGGGGCGGTAGCCTCGCTCACGGCCGAAGAGCGCCAGCAGCAGTCGGAATCGGTATTTGGCGAGTTGAAACGCATAGTAGAGGCGAGAGGGGCGCGGACGATTCTCGCCTTCTGGTCGATGCCCGACGAGATAGACACGCACGGCTGGGTTGAGAGCCTCTGGCAGAGCGGCTATCGGGTATTGCTCCCCGTGGTGGTGGGGCCAGACCTTGTGCTACGGGAGTATACTGGGCGGGATTGCCTGAGCCCCGTGCCGCCTTACGGGATAGAAGAGCCTGTAGATACTCCCGTGGTGATGCCACAGGAGGTGGAGCTGGTGGTAGTGCCCGGCGTGGCATTCGATGCGCAGATGGGACGCATGGGGCACGGTAAGGGATTTTATGACCGGCTCTTCCCCCAGATGCCGAAGGCCTACAGGATCGGCGTTTGCTACTCGGTGCAGATGGCGGACGTGGTACCGATGGAGGAGCATGACTACCGTATGGATTGCGTGCTGGTGGGAGGGTAGGAATAATCCCCGACTCCTGCGGGTTTCTAAGGGTTTATCGGGAGCCCAATTGTGGGGATCGTGGTCAGGAGGCTGGCTTGCATCTTTAGCACCAACGCCGTACCTGCGTCGTACCATCGCCGTACCTCCGTCGCTTCATGT
>LIIK01000025.1 GCA_001421095.1 Candidatus [Bacteroides] periocalifornicus
GGTGTTGAGTTGGTACGGCGCAGTATTGGCGTTCTCCCGTTCAAAGAACCCCTGGCGTAAGGTATCTGGCGCATTCTCCGTTTGTCGTGGCGCCCCTCCCGGTTGCAATGGAGAAAGCGTTAGTCAAGCACTCCCGGTTCTCCGAAGACCGTAGCGGTGCGGCGTGCCGCGTCGTTTAAGTAAGTGGTTTCGTTGAGGTGTTTAGCGTTTTTTGCCCGTCTTCGAGAAATGGGATTGCGCGATTGAAACGATTTACCCGTGAAAGAAGGGACCGCCACCCCCTGGAAAACCCGTGCGGCCCTTTGCTGGGGGGGAGCCTGATGATTGAGGCCCCATGCGCTAAAATTGACCCCAGCCGTTCTTTTTCTCCGGCCTGCTAAAATAAAATGGGCATTCCAAGCGTTTTCCAAGAGGTTATACTTTTTGCGCAGGTTCGGCCTGCACCATTTCAACACCAAACGAATTGCCTGTGGTAGCGTATCGCTGGTTTCGCTTTATTCCGTTCCTACTGCTGCTCATCCCCCTGCGCCTGTCGGCCCAGGTGAGCGGTCAGATACAGCTCTTCCGCCCGCGGAATGAGGATCGCCCCATCCGGTTTGGCATCGGGGTAGGGCTGAATGTGATGGATTTTCAGATTCGTAATACGGGGCTGCGCACGCCCAACGCGCGGGGCGACACACTCCGCCTGTGGGCCACCACCGATAGGGTTCACCCGGGCTTCAACGTCAATGCCCTGGTGCGCTTTCGGCTCACCGACCAGATGCACATCAGGGTGCTGCCGGGTATCTGCTTCGGCCAGCGCGAGATAGAATTCTACCATGTGGATGACAAGGGGGTGAAGGAATTCGCCAACCGCACCAAGATCGAGAGCAACTACATAGAGATGCCGATCCTCTTCTGCTACTCGGCCCGCCGGTTCAGCAATGCGCGCCCCTACGCGGTGGCGGGGATCAACCCCAGGGCCGATATGGCTGCGTTCAAGAGGCTCAAGATCGAGAGCGGGCAGTTCCTACGCCTGCGCAAGATCGACCTCGCCTACGAGATCGGGTTTGGCTTTGAGTTCTACTTCCCCTACTTCAAGATGGCGCCCGAGGTGAAGTGGAGCAGCGGATTCGCCAATGTGCTGGTGAACGATTTCGCCGAGGGCTATGAGGCGCACCACGCCGCCCTCAAGCGGGTAATGCCGCAGGCGGTGGTCTTCTCATTGATCTTCGAGTAGAATCGCTGGGGAATACGGGGAGGGGGCTTCGGCTCCCTCTTTTTGTGCGGGCGGGGAACGCTCAAAACCCTCGTTAGACGGTGGGCGTGCCGTATCGTTCGGATGGGAAATTCTAGGGCCGACATCTTATCCCCTTCTAGAATTCATTACCGTTGCGCTGCAGGAGGCTGGGCATGGTACTAAGGGATGATCTTCTGGTTTTACTCGCCAACACCGAAAGCCATAGCGCAGCGCGAACCGCATCCGTGGGCAATGTGGATAAATTCTGCGAGGCTATCTTGTAGCCCATCCGCATAGCAAGGCCGCGGCGGCGGCCACGTTTAGCGATTCTCCGTGCCCATTCGGGCCTAGCGGGATGGAGATTTGCTGCTGAACCCTCGGCAAGAGGTTGGGGTTTAGCCCATGCCCCTCGCTCCCTAGGAGAATGGCGCAGGGGGGGGCGCAGCTGACCTGCCTGTAGTCTGTGGTGGCCCCCATTACCGCGGCGTAGATCGGTATCTCGGCTGGCCAGCTCGTTAGCTCGTCCTCCAGGTCGGTGTAGCGAACTGGGAGGTAGGCTATGGCGCCCATGGAGCCCTGCACGGCTTTCGGCGTGTAGATTCGGGCGCATTGGGTGGAGCATATCACCTCACGAATGCCAAACCAGGCTGCGGTGCGCACTATGGCGCCCAGATTGCCGGGGTCTTGCACGCCATCGAGCATCAGGGTTACCCCGTCTACCACGGCTCGCGGGGCGAAGGACGGGATGGGGAATACCCCCAGGGCGGCGGGCGCGCTGTCCATTCCACTGAGGCGCTGCATCTCACCGAGGCTGAGCTGCGTGGGTGAGTAGGGTTGGTATGATGAATCCATCCGGTCGGCCTGCACGTAGAGACGCTCGGGGCGTAAGCCGGCCTCTAGGAGTGTGGTCACTATTTTACCGCCTTCTGCCACAAAGAGGCCCTGCTTTCTCGCCTCCCCAGCCTGGCGTAACCCCTTGATCCATTGTACATCGGCACGGGTTATGGCGTTCTTACCCTCACGTAGATTCATGGTGCTAGATTTTGCCGCAAAGGTAGCAAGGGAAAATTGTTCGCAGAAGGCCCCGTATAACATTGCCGCTTTATCGCTAAATTCGCGGCATACGTTACAATGGTTTGGGCTATGGATATCGATCTACTAGAGAGCTACTTGCAGGGGAGGCGGTGGTACTTCAACGGGCAGCAGAAGATGAAGCTTCGCCGCCTGCTGGGCGAGCAGCCCGATTACGTCTTTTTTGAGGACATAGAGCCGCTGTGGCTGCGCAACCCGTGGGTGATGGTGGCGGTGTCTGCGGTGCTGGGTCCCTTGGGAATCGATAGGTTTCTGATGGGGGAGTACAGCATCGGGATTATCAAACTCGTAACCCTCGGCGGCTGCGGCATCCTGTGGATTCTCGATTTTCTCTTCAGCTGGGTGTACGCCCAGGGGTATAACTACAGCCTGGTGCTCAGAGCCTTGGGGCATGATGTGGACAATATGGGGGAACCCCGCAGGCAGGGCCCCGATACGATGGGGCAAGTGGCCAAGGGCTACCTGGCATACCGCGTGGCCAAGGGGATCTTCGGCTCGCAGCGTAGAGGGGGACGATGATCGGGTCTACCCATAGGCGGTATGGTTGGGTGCTGCTGCTGGGCGCGCTGTACGTGTGGAGCGTGGGGCAGGGTTGGCTGGAGTATGGCTGTCCGTTTCGCAGGCTTACGGGCTATCCATGCCCAGGCTGTGGCACCACGCGGGCTGTAATTCTTGCCCTAAAAGGCGAATGGCTAGGCTCGCTGCGTGCCAACCCGTATGGGCTTTTGCTGCTGCTGCTGGGGGCGCTCCTCATGCTGTGGATTCTTTTCGACTGGATAAAAGGTAGCGGAACGCTTGCCGCAACGCAACAACGGCTGAATGCCTACCTACAGACGCATTGGTGGATACTGGCGGTGGCAGTGCTAGCGGCTGGCGTGCTGTGGGCTGTGTGGCTGCGGGGTTGCTAGGGGTAAAGAACCAGGAGCATCCTCCGTTCGTCGTGATTCCCCTTGCAATGAAGAACGCTTCAATCAATCACTTACAGTTCTCCGAAGACCGTAGCGATGCGGCGTGCTGCGTCATTTAAGCGGGCGTTTTTGCCACTGGCGGCTGTAAGTAGATACGAACGATTGGCAGCATGGCCAGGCGCAGCCCAAGTTGAAGGTCTTCGACAGAAAAATTCCCGGTATGCGAATCCCATACACCAGAATCGATTTATTTCACTACCTTTGCCCCGTTGGAGTATGAAATCTTAACCGTCTTGAGATATGGTTACGCGCGAGCTGCTTGATCCCCATAGCATAGTGGTGGTTGGAGCATCAGAAGATGTGTACAAACCCGGTGGACGAACGCTGGAAAACCTCCTGGTGCATAAGTACGGGGGAAAGCTGTACGCAGTGAACCCAAAAGCCGACACGGTGCAGGGGGTCAAGAGCTACCATACGGTAGAGGAGCTGCCGCAGGTAGAGTGCGCCATACTGGCCATAGCCGCCAAGTACTGCCCGCACGCCGTGGAGGTGCTAGCCCGGGAGAAGGGGACGAGGGGATTCATTATCCTGTCGGCCGGATTCCACGAGGAGAACCAGGAGGGGGCGAAGCTCGAGAAGGAGATAGTGGATACTATAAACAGTGTAGGCGGTTCATTGATAGGGCCTAACTGCATCGGGATGATGAATTCCAACTACACGGGGGTCTTCATCCACCCAATACCTACCTTCGCGAGGGACGGGATCGACTTCATCACGGGCTCGGGGGCAACGGCGGTATTCATCCTCGAGCTGGGCATCACCCAGGGCCTGCGGTTCAACTCTGTGTTCTCGGTGGGCAACAGCGCGCAGCTGGGCGTTGAGGATATCCTGGAGTATTTTGACGAGAGCTTTGACCCTGCCACCAGTTCTCGGGTGAAGCTGCTCTATGTGGAGAGCATCCAGAATCCGGCCAAGCTGCTCAAGCACGCCCGCTCGCTGGTGCAGAAAGGGTGCCATATAGCGGCGGTGAAGGCCGGGGGCTCTGAGGCTGGTAGCCGGGCGGCTAGCTCGCACACGGGGGCTATGGCCAGTAGCGATGTGGCGGTAGATGCTCTCTTCCGCAAGGCCGGCATAGTGCGATGCCGTGGGAGGCAGGAGCTGCTTACGGTGGCGGGCATATTCTGCCAGAAACCCCTGAAGGGCAAGCGGGTGGCAATAGTAACCCACGCGGGGGGGCCAGCGGTAATGCTCACCGATGCGCTGTCAAACGGCGGCATGGAGGTTCCCCCCATATCAGGCCCTAAGGCAAAAGAACTGCTGGAGAAGCTCTACCCAGGCTCTTCGGTGGCCAACCCGATAGACTTTCTGGCTACGGGTACCGCGCAGCAGCTCGGCGATATACTAGATGCCTGCGAACTGGATTTCGATGTCGACTGCATGGCGGTGATATTCGGCAGCCCCGGGCTATTCCCTGTGTACGATGTGTACGAGCTGCTCGGGCAAAAAATGAAGAGCTGCAGCAAGCCCATCTACCCCATACTCCCCTCGGTGGTGAATGTGGCCGGTGAGATAGCGCAGTTCGTGAAGGCGGGTAACATCTACTTCCCCGAAGAGGTGGTGCTGGGCGACGCTCTCTGCCTAGTGAATAGGACGGCGCCCCCCCAACCCGAGCATCCTGAAATGCCCAGCGTGGATAGGGCGGCCATCCGCAGGGTGGTAGACGGTGCAAAGGACGGCTACCTAGCCCCGGGCGATGTGCAGCAGCTGCTAGATGCTGCGGGGATTCCCCGTGCGGGCGAAGCGGTAGTGAAGAGCGCAGAGGAGGCGGTGAAGGCTGCCGAAAAACTGGGCTACCCGCTGGTGATGAAGGTGGTGGGCCCTGTGCACAAGAGCGACGTGGGCGGTGTGGTCCTCGGGGTGAAAACTCCAGAGAAGGTGCGTGAGGAGTTTGACAGGATGATCAAGATCCCAGAGACAACGGCAATCCTACTCCAGCCGATGCTAAGCGGGGTGGAGCTCTTTGTGGGTGCTAAGCGCGACGAGAAATTCGGCCACATGGTGCTGTGCGGAATGGGGGGCATCTTCATAGAGGTGCTGAAGGACGTGCAGGCTGGGCTAGCTCCTATCGGTATCCCCGAGGCCGAGGGCATGATCGGCAGGCTGCGCAGCAAGAAGATACTCGATGGTGTGCGAGGGCAAGAACCCGTGCCAACCCGGGCTTTCGCCGAGGTGGTATCACGAGTATCTGCCCTAGTAGATGCCGCGCCAGAGATCTTCGAGATGGATCTCAACCCCCTGCTGGGCAACAGCAAGGGCGTAACAGCGGTGGACGCAAGGATACGGATAGCGCGGTAGAGTGGGGGGGCTATGTTCCTCTAAGCGTAGTGGGATCTTGAGGCGGATTTCGTCGGGAGCGTACTTGCGCATGCGGCATTGTCGCATGGAGTATCTAGTGGCGGTGCTGTAGTAGAGAAGGATGGAGCAAGAAGGAAAACGTAGGAGGTTGTCGGTTACCGAGTGGGCGCTCATAGGCTGCGCGCTCGCGGGGGTACTGATGGTGCTGTGGCAATGGCCTCGGCTCTGGCCGCAGGTGAAGGAGGCTTTCGGGCAATACTTCCGCTAGCAATGATGCCTCTATCGAATTAGTTAAAGGAGATCATAATTGAGACAACTCTTACTATATTTTCAGTAATGGAGAAAGTTGATAGAGCAGAGTTCTGGCGAACCCAGACTTTAGTAAATAGGACAACGGATGATGATTTATTTGGAGAATATTACATGCTTATAAATTTTATATGGAAAAATTATAAATATAGTTTTGAAGCTATACAAAACCCGTACCTTCATTTAATTAGCCATTATGTTGAATTGATGTATAAACGGTTGATTTACAGTGCGAAATCTTTCGGAATAGAATTCGAGAGTAAAAAATATAGCCATGCCCATAGGTTAAAATATTTATACGATAAGTTTATTTCAAAAATATTTTACTATGCGTTAGATACGAACCAGATTGAGAAAGAGGGTTATGAAAGACAATTGGAAGCAAATGAAAGGTTAGTTACGACTCTTAGGACAGATACAACTCTATACAGGTATACTTGTAAGGCTACTGATGTAGAGAAGAATAGGGAAATTTCCAATCCATTTAAATCCGATATAGAATGCCCAAATATTTCGAATGTTTTACAGTTAATTGAAATAGTTCGTGGTGGGTATATTTACATAAGTCTTGTTTTGAAAAATAATCAGGCAGGACTCTTTTCTAAAGACCCAGGGTATATTCTAACTTTGGAAGAGTGTAAATATATTTTAGAGAAAGATCTACAGTTTTCATGGTGCAATGTAGAGAGGGTTCGCGAGCTAGTGGAAGAAGGTTTTATTTTTGCGAAGAGGAAAGAATTCGATAGGCTAGAATCGTGCGTTATTGAGCTTACTGAACTTTGGAAGAGAAGTTTTCCGCCTCAGAGCGAGTGCAACTGGTAGAATGTTTTTGAGTTTACCAATTGTCAAGCGAGCTTGAGTAGACAGATCCTGAGGATAAAAATATGATGTGCTTATTAATTAAACTCATTGGCTTGCTGTAGTTTGTTAAATTATTGAAGTGTTGCCCAGCATTATTAGTCCGATAACTCTGGGGCAGGAGAAATCTCCATTTGGTAGAATGGAAAAAAAGTGCGACCTTAGCGGCGTATTTCGGTTGAGAATACTACCTAAAAACAATTACAGGTATGATGGATGTTAAGCAGGTGATAGCAGATTTGCAGAAGCGCCACCCAGGCGAGCCCCAGTTCTTACAGGCGGCTACCGAGGTGCTGGAGTCGGTTGCTGAGATCTACAACCAGAACCCCAAGTTCGAGAAGAACCGCATTATCGAGCGCATCATTGAGCCCGACCGCGTGTTCATGTTCAAGGTGCCGTGGGAAGACGACAAGGGTGAAATCCACGTGAATATCGGCTACCGCGTGCAGTTCAACGGTGCCATTGGCCCTTACAAGGGTGGCATCCGCTTCCAGCCGAATGTAACGCTCGACACCATGAAGTTCCTAGGCTTCGAGCAGACCTTCAAGAATGCCCTCACCACACTCCCTATGGGCGGCGGTAAGGGTGGTAGCGATTTCAACCCCACGGGGCGCAGCGATGCGGAAGTTCGCAGGTTCTGCGAATCGTTCATGCTAGAGCTGTGGCGTCACATTGGGGCTGAAACCGATGTACCCGCGGGTGATATGGGTGTAGGTGGGCGCGAAATCGGCTACATGTACGGCATGTACAAGAAGCTGGCGCACTGCCACACGGGAGTATTCACGGGCAAGGGCATGAACTGGGGTGGCTCGAAGATGCGGCCCGAGGCCACGGGTTACGGTGCAGTGTTCTTCCTGAACCACATGATAGCTGCCCATAAGGACACCCTGAAGGGCAAAACTGTAGCGGTATCAGGCTTCGGCAATGTGGCCTGGGGTGCTTGCGAAAAGCTGACCCAGCTGGGCGCAAAGGTTGTGGCTATCAGCGGGCCCGATGGCTACATCCATGACCCCAATGGGATGACGCAGGAGAAGGTTGACTACATGCTCGAGCTGCGCGCCTCGAACCAGAATATCGTTTCGCCCTACGAAAAGAAGTTCCCCGGTTCGAAGTTCGTGGCGGGCAAGAAGCCTTGGGAGCTGAAGGTGGATATCGCAATGCCTTGCGCCACCCAGAATGAGCTGAGCGCTGAGGATGCCAACATGCTCATCAAGAACGGCGTGAAGTACGTGGCTGAGGTGTCTAACATGGGCTGCCAGGCCGATGCTATCCACGCCTTCATCAAGGCTCGCATCCCGTTCGGCCCCGGAAAGGCGGTGAATGCGGGCGGTGTGGCTACTTCGGGCCTCGAAATGTCGCAGAACAGCATCAAGCTGAGCTGGACGGCCGAAGAGGTAATCAGCCGCCTAGAGCACATCATGAGCGAGATCTTCAACGCTGCGGTGCAGTACGGCAAGGAGAAGGATGGCTACATCAACCTGGTGAAGGGCGCGAACATCGCCGGCTTCATGAAGGTTGCCAACGCCATGTGCGACCTCGGCCTGCACTACTAGAAGTACAGCCAATAGCAAAGGGGCGGCCATAGGCCGCCCTTTTTTATTTGAGCAAATGGAGCTGTAGGGAGATGCAAAGGAGATGCCGAAATGGTTCGCTGGAGACTTGTGTGGTTTACTCAGCTTTTATTACACATTAAGGGACGAAAACCTATTATTCCAGTCAAGTGTGTGGTTGTAATAGGCGAGTGTTGTCATGCGCCCTCCTTTGAGAGCGTTTAGTTACCATCCCCATTTCCCCATCCCCACCTCTGCCCGTAGCCCCACCCAGAAGCCATAGTCTACCTGCCCTAGCCTGAGGTCGTAGAGCGCATGGAGACCGCAGTAGAAGGACAGCCCTCGTGCGAATTCCTTGGCGTAGTCCACCTCGCCTATTAGCATACTCCGCGCTTCGCGCACCGCACCGTTACTCCAGCTGCTGTAGGCGCTGTAGAGCTCCTCGCCACGGAGCGAGACGAACCGATGGGCCAGGTAGTAGCCCAGTTGCCCGCGGAGTCCATACCACTGGAGTAGTGCCATCAGCCGAGTAGCCCAGCCCGTGCGCTTGCTTAGCGGCGTGGCTACGCTGGCATCCTCGCTTAGGGCGTAGTCTACCTCGCCCCCTACCCGTAGCTGGCTATTGCCTAGACAGGGGCTTAGGTAGCTCGCCAGCAGCCCCGCGTTCGTAGAGGTGGTTACGGGCAGATGGGTAGTGTCGAGCTGGCCACCGCTGTGCAGGCCAAGCACAAAGCCCTTTAGGTTGAAATCCACACTTCCCATTGGCCTGAAGTTCACCTGTAACCCCTGGAGGAACTGCTCATTCTCCGAGGTATACCTCCATACGAAGTGGAACCAGTCGACCCAAGTTTCCGCCTGCACCCGGCGGTTGCGATAGGTGAGCTGAGCCCCCGTCTCGGGTCGGTTGAGCCACGCCCTCTGCTGGGTGTAGAGGAATTCGGGTAGCTGGTGCTCCCTAGCATCGGGTAGTTCGCCGAGCCGTATGTGGAATCCCTTGGCCAACCGGGTCTGTAGCGAGATGATAGGGTAGGATTGCCAAGCTTTTCGCCTACCAGCCATTGCCCCGTAGTGCCAGCCAGCCGCCAGCCAGAACAGCGAATCGTAGGCATAGCAGACCTGTGGCCTAGCGATAGCCAACGGTAGCGTGTAGCCCGGCTTCAGGGGGTGGTCGTACTCTAGGTTGTAGAATACCCCCTCGGCCTGCAAGAGCGCGGAGAATTGGTTATGGCGGGTTGCTACCGAATCGGTCCGTTGCCCATAGGCTGAGGCTGTAGCCACTAGGATGATTAGGGCTATGGAAGGGAGAACAGTTCGCATTGTGTGGTGCGGTGAGGTTTGTGGATTATCACGAAGATAGCTTGGGTTGTGAAACAGTTCCCCTTCCAGCATTCCCTATTCCTATAGCACACCCCATACGAGTATCACCGCCACCAGCACGGGGGTTACCCATTTGAGCAGGAATTCCAGCGGTTTGTACCACCGCCGTCCTATGGTGCCGCCATTGGTTACCTCGTCTCTAAACCACTTTCGGCCAGGCCCCCAGCCTACGAAGAGAACCGTGAGCAGGCAGCCTGCGGGCATTAGGATGTTTGAGGTGAGGAAATCCAATGTGCCAAAAACCGTTTTTCCGCCTAGCCAGCTGGGCAGGAGCATTGGCTCAGGCATGAAGGATAGCGTAGCTGGAATGGCAAAAATGGCCACCGCGGCTATAGAGAGCCAGATGGCCGTAGATCGGCTTATGTGGAAATGCTCTGATACGAACCCTATGACAGCCTCTAGCATAGAGATGGTGCTGGTGAGGGCTGCCATCGAGAGCAGGATGAAGAAGAGCAGGGCGAAGAACTGCCCGCCCACCATGTTTCGGAAGATGCTGGGCAGCGCCACGTAGATTAGGTTTGGCCCGCTGGTGGGCGCCACGCCAAAGGAGAAGGTTGCGGGGAATATCATGAGCCCGGCCAGCACTGCCACCACCGTGCTGCTTATCGCTACGCTCGCGGTGCTTGTCATCATGTTATCAGTCGACTTCACGTATGAGCCGTAGATAAGCACTACACCCGCGGCTAGGCTCAGCGAGAAGAAGGCTTGCCCCATGGCGTTCAGGCAGGTGTCAATGGTTACCTTGCTGAAATCGGGTTTGAACAGAAAGCTGACGCCCGCAGCAGCCCCTGGCAGGGTTACAGAGCGTATCACGATTATCACCATCAGCAGCAGTAGCACCGGCATCATCCACTTGGTGGTACGCTCTATCCCCTTGGTTACCCCGAGCTTGACTACCAGGGCCGTGAATAAGATGAATATGATTTGGTAGAGAACGGGAAGCCAGCCGCTCGCCGAGAATTGGGCAAAGTAGCCCTCTGGTTGCACAAAAGGCCCTGTGGGGTCTGTGAACGTGAAGGTTCGCACGATGTAGCCAAGCGTCCAGCCAGCCACGGTGGAGTAGAAGGAGAAGATGAAGAAAGAGCTGAGAATCCCCATCATCCCCACCCACTTCCACGCCGATCCGCCGGTGAGGTTGGCGAAGCTGGTGAAGGCATTCGCACGGCCCTTACGCCCCACGGTGAACTCTGCCATCATGGCGGGCACGCCGAGGATGAGCAGGAAGACCAGGTAGATGAGCAGGAAGGCACTCCCGCCGTTTGCCCCAGCCATATAGGGGAATTTCCAGATGTTGCCCAGCCCGATGGCCGAGCCAGCGACAGCGGCGATGATACCGAATTTTGACCCGAAGGTGTCGCGGGGCTTGCTTTTATAATCGTGCGCCATGGTGTTGCTTTGCGTTTGGCAATCTGGTGTGAGAAGCAAAATTATCTCGCGAAGATGCAGATTTTCTAGGAGAATTGCAAAACTAAAATGATTCGGTGCTGCGAGAATCTTCTTTTTGGAGAAAACCACGCCATTTCAAAAAAAAGCGGCCTTCCTGAGGTCGCTTTTTTTGAAGATGAAGAACAGTACCAGCTATTTTTTCCCTTCGGGCTTCGGTATCAGCACCTTGCGCGATAGCCGGAGCTTGTTGGTCTTGGGGTCTATCTCTATGAGTTTCACCTCTACGGTGTCGCCCACCTTCAGGTATTCCTCCACGTTTTCCACGCGCTTCCAGTCGATTTCAGACACATGCAGCAGCCCATCTCGTCCTGGCAGGATCTCCACAAAGGCCCCGAAGGGCATTATCGATTTCACCTTCCCCTGGTAGATTTCACCAACCTCGGGCATGGCTACTATCCCTCGGATTTTGGCCTTGGCGGCATCTAGGCTCTCCTTAGAGGTGGCGTAGATCCAGACCTCGCCGTGGTCACCTATCTCCTCTATGTTGATCTGCGCGCCAGTCTCCCGTTGCATTTCCTGGATGATCTTGCCGCCAGGGCCTATGATGGCGCCTATCATATCGCGAGGCACCGTCATCTGCTCGCTGCGCGGGGCGTTGGGCTTGAGTTCTGGCCTTGGTTTATCTATCACCTCCAGCATCTTCCCGAGTATGTGCATACGCCCGCGCTTGGCCTGCTCTAGGGCCTGCGCCAGCACCTCGTAGGGGAGCCCATCCACCTTGATATCCATTTGCGTGGCGGTGATACCATCCTTGGTTCCCGTCACCTTGAAGTCCATATCGCCCAGGTGATCCTCATCGCCCAGGATGTCAGATAGCACCGCGAATCGCCTATTCGTCGAGTCTGATATCAATCCCATCGCGATGCCCGAAACAGGCTTGCGAATCTGGATACCTGCATCCATAAGGGCTAGGGTACCCGCGCAAACGGTAGCCATGGATGAAGAGCCGTTCGACTCCAGAATATCGCTCACCACTCGTATGGCGTATGGGCACTCTGCCCCAAGCGGTATTACCCCCTTCAGCGCGCGGTGGGCGAGATTCCCGTGCCCGATCTCGCGGCGTCCTGGCCCACGGGTTGGCCTCGCCTCGCCGGTAGCGAAGGGCGGGAAATTGTAGTGCAGTAGGAATTGCTCGGTGCCCTGGTAGAGCACCTCGTCTACCATCTTCTCATCGCTCTTGGTCCCGAGGGTTACGGTGGTTAGCGACTGCGTTTCGCCTCGGGTGAATATCGCGGAGCCGTGCGCCCCTGGCAGGTAGTCTACCTCGCACCAGATGGGTCGGATTTCATCGGTGGCGCGCCCATCGAGCCGAACTTTATCGTCGAGAATCATACGGCGCATCGCCTCTTTTTCCACTGCGTGGTAGTAGCGATTCACCATCATTTTCAGGGCTGGGCGTTCCTCCTCGGGTATTGTGCCCCAGAATTCCTCGAGGATGTTGGCAAAGGCCGCGCCGCGTTCCTTTTTCGGGAGCTTGGATTTCGCCACGGTGTAGGCTCTGTCGTAGCAGAAATCGTGCACGCGCTGCCGTAGCGCATCATCGTTCTGCTCGTGGCAGTAGGTGCGCTTGGTGATGCCCAGCTCCTTGGCCAGCTCCATCTGCACCTGGCAATGCCCCTTTATGGCCTCGTGGGCGGTCTTTATCGCCTCTATCATCACATCCTCGCTCACCTCCTTCATCTCGCCCTCTACCATGAGGATGTTATCGTAGGTAGCCCCTACCATCAGGTCCAGGTCGGCGCGCTGCAGGTCGCTATAGCTGGGGTTGATTACGAAATTCCCATCGATTCTTGCCACGCGGACCTCAGATATCGGACCGCCAAAGGGGATGTCTGACACCGCCAGTGCCGCGGAGGCCGCTAGCCCCGCGAGGGCATCGGGTACCACGTCGGCTTCACCAGATATCAGCGTTACCGATACGAAGGTGTCGGCATGGTAATCGTCGGGGAATAGAGGTCTTAGGGCTCTATCCACCAGCCTTGAAATCAGCACCTCGTAGTCGCTTTGCCGCATTTCGCGCCGGAAGAAGCTCCCGGGGAAGCGCCCAGCGGCTGCGTATTTTTCACGGTAGTCCACGCTCAGCGGCATGAAATCGACATCTGCGCCCGCCTCCTGCGCACTTACCACTGTGGCTAGCAGCATGGTGTTGCCCATGCGCACTACTACCGACCCATCGGCCTGCTTGGCCAGCTTGCCGGTCTCTATGGTGATGCTCCGACCATCACCCAGCTCTATTTTCTTGGTTATTACGTTCATATAATCTGTTCTCTACCAGCCATATGCCTGGGGAATACGGAGGCCTTAAATCATGAATAAACACACGCCCTACCAATGCTCGCGGCGTCCAATCCTCTGGGCAGCCCCGCCCGGTATGGCAATACAAAAAAGGGCGGACGTACTGCCCGCCCTGGGATTTTCTCAGATGCTGAACCCAGCCGTCCTACCTGCGTAGCCCTAGGGCTGCCACTATGGCGCGGTAGCGTTCAATGTCGCGATCCTTCAGGTAGTTCAGTAGCCTCCGGCGCTTACCTACCAGCTTCAGTAGCGAGCGCTGCGTGGCGAAATCCTTCTTGTGGATCTGCAGGTGCTTGGTGAGGTGCTCTATACGGTTAGAAAATAGCGCTATCTGGCTCTCAGGCGATCCCGTGTCGCTATTAGACTTCCCGTACTTGCTAAAAATCTCTTTCTTCTGCTCGGAAGTTAAGTAATTCATAGATACCCAATCCTTATGGTTGATTACAAATCTCGGGCGCAAAGGTAGGTATTTTATTCTGAACAATGGGTAGCGAGGGCAATCTTTTTTCCGATTTCGTGCGTGATCCTCGTCGCGCCCGTGAGGGTTGGCATGCGTTCAAGGGGCTACTCGCACACCACCTCACGGGTATCTGGGCCGTACCTTCGCCGTACCAACCTAACACCTGGGTCGCTTCATGTTCGGATTTCGTAGCGAAATCCGAACATGAAGCGACCCAGGTGTTAGGTTGGTGTCAAGTTGGTGGGGTCGATTCGGGGGGCTATTTGGGCGGAAAGGGTGGGGGATTCTGGTGTTTTTTCGCGGTGTTCGTTATTTATAATCAGGATATAGAAAGGATTATCCTGTTCTGCCACAGAGGGTTATTCTGTGCGGGAAAGCGTGGCGAGGGGTTGGGGAGCCAAGGGCGGTTTTCTGTACTGGAAACTGTTCATTAAATTTGTGGGAGTAATAACCCGAATTCAAAAACCATCATACCTATGTCTACACAGACCCATGCGCCAGGGTGGGGGCAGCAGCCCGTGCGCCCAAAGAAACTCATAGCCTTTATCATCATCATTCTAATCACCGCGGTGGTGTGGAATCTGCCCTCGGCGGTCTTCGACATCCAGGGGCTCACGGTGGTGCAGCAGCGGGTGATCGCCCTGCTGGTATTCGCCACACTGGCCTGGGTTACCGAGTGTATACCATCATGGGCTACCTCGCTGGCCATTATTACCACCATGTGCCTGAGCATCTCAAACAATAGTCTGCCGTTTTTCAAGGGCGAGGGTGAGGTATTCGGGTCGCTTATCAGCTCCAAGGAGATCATGGCGACCTTTGCCAATCCGGTCATCATCCTTTTCCTTGGGGGGTTCATCCTGGCCATTGCCGCGCGGAACTCTGGGCTCGATGTCTTCCTGGCACGGCATCTGCTGCGTCCGTTCGGCAAGCGGAGCGAGATGGTGCTGCTGGGCTTCATCCTCATTACGGGGATCTTCTCCATGTTCATAAGCAATACGGCGACAGCGGCCATGATGCTCACCTTCCTCGCCCCCGTGTTCGCGGCCTTGCCACCCGAGGGTAAGGGGCGTATTGCCCTCACCCTCAGCATTCCCATAGCGGCTAATATTGGGGGGATGGCCACCCCCATCGGCACTCCGCCCAACGCCATTGCTCTTCAGGCTCTTAATAATCCCGCGGGGCTGAATCTGGGTATCGGGTTCGGGCAGTGGATGGCTTTTATGCTCCCGCTCTCACTGATACTGCTGTTCGTAGGGTGGCTGCTCCTCAAGAAGCTATTCCCGTTCTCCAAAAAGACGATAGAGCTCGAGATAAAGGGTACGGTGCACCACGGTTGGCGGATGAAGGTGGTGTCCATCACCTTTGGCGTTACGGTGCTCATGTGGCTGTTTGACAGGATAACGGGAGTGGACGCGAACACCGTGGCGCTGATACCGATAGGGGTATTCGCCATAACGGGGGTTATCACGGGGAAAGACCTGCAGTCAGTGGACTGGAGCGTAATCTGGATGGTGGCGGGAGGCTTTGCCCTCGGCTTGGGGCTGAACGCGAGCGGGCTTGCCGGGGCGGCCATCGAGAGCATACCTTTTGGGCAGTGGTCGCCCGTGGTGATCCTTATTATCAGCGGGCTTATCTGCTACCTGCTCTCGAATTTCATTTCCAACACGGCAACGGCGGCTCTGCTAGTCCCCATCCTGGCCGTGGTATGCACCGGCATGGGCGACCGGCTCGGTGCAATAGGCGGCGTGTCTACCGTGCTTATCGGCATAGCCCTGTCGGCCTCTAGCGCCATGTGCCTACCCATATCTACCCCGCCAAACGCCATAGCCTACTCCACGGGGCTTGTGGCGCAGAAGGATATGCTGAAGATCGGGCTCCTCGTCGGTATCATCGGCCTTACGCTCAGCTATACGGTGCTGGTGATAGCTGGCCGGCTCGGGATGCTATAGGCCGCAGGGGCTGGTACGGGCTATCGATTACCCGGGTAGGGCTTTTGCCAATTCGGGGCTATTGGCTACCTTTGCCGCCAGCTTGGGGTGTCTTTTCCCCCGTGATTCATGCAGCTCTGGGACAGCCTAGCCAGCGTATCGGCCAGCCATTCGGTGCTAACCCTCGGGTTTTTCGATGGGGTGCACCTCGGGCATCAAGCCCTGCTCCGCGAGGTGGTGGGCTACGCTCAGCAGCACCGTTGCCCTGCGGTGGTGGTTACGCTGTGGCCGCACCCTAGGATAGTGCTGGGCAAGGAACCCGGGGGATTCCACCTGATAAACGGGCTCAACTACAAGTTAGAGCTGCTGGAAGCTAGCGGGGTAGACGGCGTAGTTGTGCTGGAATTCACCCTGGAGTTGGCCCGCCAGTCGCCGCTCGAATTCCTGCAGCGTGTGGTTAGCATGCCCAGTTGCCCGCAGTGCATATTCATGGGCTACGATCATCGTTTTGGGCGGGGCGGAGCGGGCGATTTCACGGTGCTTCGCCAATTCTGCGGGCCTCTTGGTATAGACACCCGCCAGGGGCAGCCCCTGCAGCTCGACGGGCTGGAGGTTAGCTCTACCCTGGTGCGCAGGGCGATACAGCAGGGCGATACGGCGTATGCAGCCCGCCTTATGGGGCGTAATTTCAGCTTTCGAGGGACGGTGGCCCACGGGTTTCAACTCGGGCAACGGATGGGGTTTCCCACTGCCAACATTGAGCCCTACGAACCGTGGCAGCTAGTGCCTGGGCATGGGGTGTATGAGGGTTGGTGCCGAATCCGCACGGGCTCGGGGGGAGAGCGTTTCAAGGCGGTGGTGAATGTCGGCACGCGGCCAACGGTGAGCAGTGCCCGGGCGGTGAGCATAGAGGCGCATCTGCTCGATTTCCAGGGCGATCTCTATGGGCAAGAGCTGGAGGTGGGATTCAACCGAAAGCTCCGCCCCGAGCTGAAATTCAGCAGTGTAGACGACCTCAAAGTGCAGATAGCCAAGGATATAGAATGCGTGCGAACAGGGAGGTAGCCCGCTATGCCGAGAAGAACAGCTAGAGCCCTGGGGGTGGCCAATGGGCAATCGGCACTCATCCGCAGCTTGCCCGAGGGCGTAGAGGCCGGGTGCGATGAGGCTGGGCGTGGCTGCTTGGCGGGCCCGGTATTTGCGGCTGCCGTCTGCCTTCCCGTGGGCTTTTCGCATCCGTTGGTGCGCGATTCTAAGCAGCTAAGCCCCACAGCCCGTGAGCAGGCGAGAGCGTTGATAGAGCGGTGTGCTATAGCTTGGCGCGTGTGCCGGGTAGACCCCCGGGTGATTGACGCTATCAACATACTGCAGGCCTCGGTGCTTGCCATGCAGATGGCGGTGGACGGGCTTCCTATTCGCCCCGATCTGGTGCTGGTAGATGGCAACTATTTCCGTCCGTTTGGCGGGTACACCTACCGCTGCGAGGTGAAGGGCGACGGACGATTCCTCTCGGTGGCGGCAGCCTCCATTCTCGCCAAGACCCACAGGGATGCCTTCATGGAGCAGCTCGCGGCAGAATACCCTGGGTATGGGTGGGGTCAGAACAAGGGCTACCCAACGGCAGCGCACCAGCAGGCAATAGCCGAGCGGGGTGTAACCCCTTGGCACAGGCTCTCGTTTGGGCGCAGTGGGGATACAATGTAGAGGAGAGGGGAGCTGAACAGCACAACGGGCACGCTCGGCAGACCCCGCATTTCAAGTGGATTTTGCGCTGGGGTGCTATTCTGGTCTGGCAGGGCTTAGCATCGAAGCGGGCGGTGGTGCACCTTAGTACCCTGCGTCTACTGCAAGAAAAAGAGACCTCTGAGAAGTCCATCGAAGTAGTCGACGTGGCACGCTGCATCGCTACGTCCTCCGAGTAATTATAAGTGCGCGATTAAAGTTTTCTTCATGATAAATCGCGAGAAAAAGTATCACTACAAATGGTACGCATGCGGGATTTTTGCATGAGTCTTAAGATAGGTGCCATTTGTTGACGCGGGCTTCCCCTTCGTGTAGTTAAAAGGATTTTAATCAATCACTTGTATTTATTGAAGGCTGTAGCAATGCGGCGTGCTGCGTCGTCTAGACGTTATTTTTTTGCAGAGATCCCAGTATAAAAGAAGCCCCCGAGAGCAAATTTCTCGGGGGCTTCCTTTTATTCTGCGCTAGCTGCGGGCTAGTCTGCTCTCTGCTCTACCAGCTGGGCGGTTTTGGCATCGAAGGAGAGCTTCAGCTCCTGCTTGTCCTGCTTCACCTCTACTATGTAAAGGTCGGTGCCGTCATTTTTCTCTACCCTATCCACGTCGTCTACCTGCCAGCTGGCGTACTCAGTGGCCTTGAGGGCCTCTTGGATATTGCCCGGGAGCTGCGCAGGGGTGAGTTCGGTCTTGGTCATCACCCAGAGGTTTTCGGAGTCGAAGTAGGCCTCGGCCTCTTGCCCATCCAGGGTGAATTTCGCCTCGAACATGCCTTTCTCCATTTCCCACTTCACCGGCGTTGCCTCGGGGTACTTGGCCTTGAAAGCCTCTACCAGCTTAGCCGAGGGGGTTACGGGTTCATCGCCTTTCGGCATACCAAACACCTGTGAACCTGCTAGTAGCGTAAGCCCCACTAGCACCGCCATCTTCACCATTTTTTTGCTATTCATTGGTTTTTGTAGGTATTTAAATGGTTTACAATCGATAGGATAACGCCGGGTTCTGTATAGTTATTGCATCGGTTTTGCAACCTATTTATCATGCGCTGGTTTTCAGTGGGTTGCTGGAGTTTGGGTTAGTTCGCCCAATCTTCGCGGTCGAGGGTTCTGTACTGTATGGCCTCTGCTATGTGCGAGGGGAGTATATCTGGCTCTCCTTGCAGGTCGGCTATGGTGCGCGATACCTTGAGGATGCGGTCATAGGCGCGGGCCGAGAGGTTGAACCGTTCCATAGCCGTTTTCATCATCTTCAGGCTCTCAGGGGTGAGCTGGCAGTAGCGCTGGAGCTGTGGGGTACTCATCTGGGCGTTGCAGAATATCCCTTGGTCTGCGAAGCGGGTAGCCTGGATTTCGCGGGCTTTCTCTACGCGGGCGCGGATCTCTGCGCTGGATTCGCCCTGGGGCACTCTGGCCAGGTGCTCAAAGGGGACAGGCACTACCTCTACGTGAATGTCGATACGGTCGAGTAGAGGCCCTGAGATCTTGTTGAGGTATCGCTGCACCATGGCGGGGGTGCATACGCACTCCTTGGTTGGGTGGTTGTAATATCCGCACGGGCAGGGGTTCATGGAGGCTACCAGCATGAATGAGGCCGGGTACTCTACGGTGCTTTTGGCGCGCGATATGCAGA
This sequence comes from Candidatus [Bacteroides] periocalifornicus, assembly GCA_001421095.1. GTDB lineage: Bacteria > Bacteroidota > Bacteroidia > Bacteroidales > CAJPTX01 > Bacteroides_D > Bacteroides_D periocalifornicus. The sequence goes on from LIIK01000025.1 coordinate 19,166, forward strand.
TACGGCGCTCCTCGAGGGGTTGGCGCATTACCTCCAGCACTGTGCGTTTGAACTCGGGGAGTTCGTCGAGGAATAGCACCCCATTGTGTGCCAGCGATATTTCGCCTGGCTGGGGGGTAGTGCCGCCGCCCACCAGCGCCACGTCGCTTATGGTGTGGTGCGGATTGCGGAAGGGACGTTCGGTCATAAGCCCCTTGCCGTGGGGCAGACGGCCTACCACCGAGTGGATTTTGGTGGTTTCCAGCGCCTCGCGTAGTGTGAGCGGGGGGAGTATGGTGGGGAGGCGTTTGGCCAGCATCGTTTTCCCAGCGCCTGGGGGGCCTACCATTATCAGATTATGCCCCCCGGCGGCGGCTACCTCCATGGCGCGTTTCACGGTTTCCTGCCCCTTCACGTCCTTGAAGTCGATGTCGTAGGCATTGCGAGCCTGTAGGAATTGGTCGAGAGAGCCGCCCTGCACGCGGGTTAGGGCGTCGTTTTTCCCAGAGAAGAACTCTACCACCCCCTTGAGGTCCCTGGCGGCGTATACCTCTAGCCCCTCTACCACCGCGGCCTCGTTGGCATTCTCCTCGGGCACTATTAGGCGCTTGAACCCCTCTTCCTTCGCCTGTATGGCTATGGGCAGCGCGCCGCGTATGGGCTGGAGGGTGCCGTCGAGCGAGAGTTCGCCCATGATTACGCAGTCGGCAAGTCCTTGATCGGGCAGCTGCCCGCTTGCCGCCATGATGCCGATGGCTAGGGGGAGGTCATAGGCTGACCCCTCCTTACGGATGTCGGCTGGCGCCATGTTGATCACTATGGCCCGGCGGGGGAAGGAGTAGTCGTTGGCTGCGAAGGACGACCGTATACGGTGTTCGCTCTCTTTTACCGCATTATCGGGCAGCCCCACCATGTAGAGCTTGATGCCAGAGGTGAGGGCTACCTCTATGGAGATGGTTTGCGCCTGTATTCCCTGTACGGCGCTGCTGTAGGTTTTTACCACCATAGGGCCTAATGGGTTTCCCGAGGTTCGGGTGTGCGTTACTGCTTGGCCACGTTGCTTAGCATGTAGCCGAGCTTAGATTTGTCTTGGCTCCCGCCGGGTAGGTGCCCTGTCCAGGTGTGGAAGGCATTTGGAACGCCATCGTGGCCTGCGCGCCCCGGCACGAAGATTTTTTGCTCAGCCAGTATCTGCCCGCTGTAGGTGATGTAGAAAGTGCAGGCAACGGGTTCCTTATTATCGTTTGTGAACTTGAGGACGAGGCGGCTGTTGGCCGATCCGGCATCACGGGTCACGATGTCAATTTTGACCCCGGTTTGCGGGCTTTTTGGCTTGGGGGTTGTCTGCTTGGGCTGGGTGGGAGCAGTGGTGGGCTTTGCGGGCTTCTGCGCACGCTTGGCCTTGGCTTTCGGCTTGCCCTTCGCGCTGGATTTCTTGGGCGAGGGCTTGCCTTTGGCGGGGGCCTTTTTCCCCTTCTTGGGGGCTGGTTTAGGTTTCTGGGGATTCTTGGCTGGGGCTTTCTTGGTGGTCTTGGGCTTCTGCCTCTGCGGTGTTTGGGCTACGGAAGGTGTGGCCAGCACCAGCGCGAGGATCGCTAGGAGATACAGGAGACGTTTCATGGAGTGTCGAATGTTAGGTTTTTGCGTGGGCAAAGGTAGTAAAACGGGGATAAATGGCCAAAAGTCAGCGTTGCCCGTAATCTGTTGCTAGAGTTTTTTCGATTCTATCGTCATGGTATGTAACCGAGCCGAACGAACATGCGCCACACCTGGCGTAGCACCCCTACCAAGGCATAAAGAACGAAGGTCTCGATCTATAGAGCAAGGGTCGTACTGTTTTTTTTCGGGCACACCCTCTGGAGGCTGGTGGTTATTCGGCAGGCCTGTTTTCATTTTGGCTGGTAGGTGAACTATTCGGGGCGCTGCGGTTGCTCGCCGTTCTCCAGGAATCGCTCCACTACCTCCTGGGTGTATTTAGTTGCCGTTCTTAGATCCATTTTGAGCTGTCCGCCCGAGGCTTTCGGATGTCCACCGCCATTGAAGTAGCGCATGGCAAGCCGGTGCACCTCCACCCCAAAGCGACTGCGGATGGAGACGCGCACATTGCCCGTCATCTTCTCGGTAAGCATCACGCTCACCAGCACCCCGGCTATCTTGAGCGGTTCGTTCACCAGCCCCTCGGTATCGCCAGCCTGGTAGCCGTACTCATCGAGTGAGAAACGGGTGAGGGGGATGATGGCGGCCTTCCCCCCCGCGATGATCTTCATTCGGCTGTAGAGCGCAAAGCCGTAGAGGCGCATTCGGCCCTCGCTGAAGCTGCCGTACACGTGGCTCTGTATGTCGGGCACATCGGCACCGCGTTCTACCAGTGCCCCCCCCACCTCAAAGGTTCTGGGGCGGTCTACCGAGTAGCTGAACGAGCCGGTGTCTGTCATCAACCCCATGTAGAGGGCTGTGGCTACGGGGCGCGTAAGGCACTCCTCGCCCCAGAGGCTCCGTACGAACTCGTATACCAGCTCGGCGGTAGAGCTGGCGGGTGGGTAGGAGAAGTAGAGGTCGAACTCTTTGGTCGGGTAGTCATGGTGGTCTATCATCACCCTCGGGGCCTCTATTCGCTGGAGGATGGCGCTGAGCTGGGGGTCTACACGGGAGAGCGCATTGTAGTCTAGGCTGATGCAGAGGTCGTAGCTTGCGGCCTCGATACGGAAGGCCTCAGGGTCATCGTCAAACACCCTCAGCAGGCCGCCATGCTCAATCCAGCTGTAGGCGGCGGGCACCCCGTTTGGCGATAGGCATGTGACGTCCTTCCCCATTGTTCTCAGTACCAGCCCTAGGGCTACCATAGAGCCAATGGCATCGCCATCGGGGCGGGCGTGGCAGGAGAGTAGTATGCGGGTGGCCCCTTGGAGGAGTTGGGTGAAAAGGTTGAGGGCCCAGGGGTTGAACACCGTCTGCACAGCTGCGTCGTCTCTCATGGTTAGCGGAATCGGATGTCGGTTATTACCTCCCGGCCCAGTTCCCGGTTGAGGTTATTGCGAATGATGTCACGGTTCATGTTGAACTCGTTGCGGAGGGCAGCGTTGGAGAGGTGCACGGTGAGCACGCCCCGCTGGAGGGTGAAGTCGGTGGTTGCATTCGTTACGAAGGACGGGTAGATTCTCTGCCATAGCTTTGCGAGCGCCACCAGGTCTAGGTGCGTGCGGATGCCTGGGTACCAGCGTAGCAGGCTCTGGAGCACCTCGCGGCTCGTCATACCCTCGCTGCTATACTGCAGGTCGTCGTCATTGGGCTCTTGCATGGCGTAATTCTTATAGATCGCGATCCTTTTCTAGGGCCTTCCCCTGCACCCTGTACATGGTCCCCATGCCAGCCCACGGGGCTATGAGCGTGGATACCTGTTCGGCTCGGGTGTCGGTCAGGAAAATCTGCCCATAGTCGCCCTCTGCGAGTAGCTGGAGCAGGCTGGCGGCGCGGTCGCTATCGAGCCTGTCGAATAGGTCGTCGAGCAGCAGGATGGGCGGGTATCCGCACCGTTCGCGTAGCAGGGCAAACAGCGCAAGCCGCAGCGCAATGGTAAAGCATTTCTGCTGCCCCTGCGACCCTTCTCTGCGGATAGGCTCGCCATTGATGCGTAGGTCCAGCGTATCGCGATGTGGGCCTACTGTGGTGTGCATCAGTGCTCTATCCTTATCCCAACTGTTGCGGAGTAGCTGCGAGTAGTCGGCATCGTTCAGCTGGCTTACGTAGCCTACCGAGACCCTCTCATCTGGGGCTCCGATCTGGCGGTATATTTCTGAGAATAGGGGATTTAGCCGTTCGCATAGCTGCATTCTCGCCTGGTGGATGGCGGTACCGAGCGGGGCGATTTGGGCATCGAGAGCCTCTAGCAGGGTAGGCTGGAGGGCATCGTTTTTCAGGTAGGCATTCCGTTGGGCTAGCGCACGCTCGAGCGAGGTAAGGTTTGCGAGGTAGGTGGGGCTATATTGCGCTATGGCCACGTTCATAAAGCGCCGGCGGAGGTCGCCCCCATCGGCTATGAGTTCTGCATCGTGCGGATAGATGGCTACCAGGGCAATCTGCCCAATGTGGTCTGATAGCCGTGGGCAGGGCTTACCATCGTACTGCACGCTCTTTGCCCCTACCAGGGGATTCCTCAGTCCTACCGTGTGTTCACGCCCCTGGTGGTCGTAACGTCCGAATAGGGTGAAAAGCTCCTGCCCGTGGTGCACCGAGGCGCTGTCTGGCAGCCCGCTGGGGCTCTTGCAGAGGCTGAGGTAGTAGACCATGTCGAGCACATTCGTCTTGCCCTGCCCGTTGGCGCCCACAATGGCATTGAGCCTAGGGTGCCACAGGCAATCGCATTGCCGATAGCTCCGGAAATTCACCGCTTGTAGCTCTGCTAGGTACATGGATTTTGCCGCACTGATTACCCACGGCAAAGGTAGCGATTTTGCCCATTTTTAAGCATCATGAGGGGGAAAGAACCCTTGATTAGGAACCCTGCAAACGGTGACTTTTGCTGGATGCCTATTCCTCCCATCCTCCATTCTACAGCATTCCGATTCTCTTGTAAGTGCAACAAAAGGGGTGTTTTTACGTATACCTTAATATAGAGGCGTTGGATTCTCTCGCTTTGGATGCCCGGATCTAGTAGCGACGTGGTGCGCCGTGCTTATCCAAGGCCGCATCGGTTCTACTAAGGCGTGCCTCGCCGTGTTTTATAGAACCATTGCGCTGCGTTTATCGAAGGGAAAGTGGTCCTGCTGGAAAGGGAGGGGCGAAGCGCTTTTTGTAGAGGACGCATAATTAGTTGCAATGCGTTAATAGTCAATCAGAATAATCGAATATACTACTGACATGGAGAATGAGATATTGCATGCGTGCTACCGGCTCTGGAATGGGGTGGAGATCCCTAAGGTGGGGCTGGGGACGTGGTTGGTTAGAGACGATGCGGTGGCGCAGGCAGTGCGCAGCGCAGTGGCATTGGGCTATAGGCATATAGACACCGCGCAGGCCTATTTGAATGAGCGGGGTGTGGGCGAGGGGCTGCGGACATGCGGGGTGAAGCGAGAGGAACTCTTCCTGACCACCAAGCTCGCGGCCGAGATTAAGGAGTACAGGAGGGCGGTGGAGGCCATAGATGAATCGCTCCAGCGGCTGGGGGTAGACTACATAGACCTCATGATAATCCACAGCCCCCAGCCGTGGACAGATTTCCATGCGGGTGAGCATTTCTACGAGGGGAACTTGGAGGCGTGGAGGGCGCTAGAGGAGGCGTACCATGCAGGGAAGCTGAGGGCTATAGGGGTCTCGAACTTTGAACGGGCCGACCTGGATAACATCCTGCAGCATGGCAGCGAGAAGCCGATGGTGAACCAGATTCTCGCCCATGTGGGCAACACTCCCTTCGACCTCGTGGAGTACAGCCAAAAGCGGGGTATTCTGGTGGAGGCCTACTCGCCAGTGGCGCACGGTGCAATACTAGGGCATGAGGAGGTTGGCCGTATGGCAGCGCGCTACGGGGTGAGCGTGCCGCAGCTCTGCATTCGCTACTGCCTAGAGCTGGGGATGCTACCGCTCCCGAAGACGGCAAACCCAGACCATATGCGGGCTAATGCCTCGCTGGATTTCACCATAGCCCCGGGCGATATGGAGGTGCTGAAGGCGGTGGCCCCCATAGAGAACTATGGCGAGGGCGGCAAATTCCCGGTGTTTGGCGGGACGCTCTACGCCGACGGCAGGCTGGAGAAGGGAAACTACAAGCGGAGAAGCTAGCGCGAAAAGCGTGAACAGGCGGGGTGTGGAGCCCCGCTTTTTTAGTGCCCGTATGGACTGAACCTCCGCTAGCCGGGCATAAATGATGCGGCACGGGAAGGGAGGGCACTCGCTACGCTTGGCATCGCCTCTAGACAGAAACAGACCTCTGCAAAAATCGCATAAACGATGCGGCATGGGATAGGGCGAGCACTCGCTACGCTCGGCATCGCCCCTACCCAGAACGCAACAGCAAATCTCGCCAGAGGACGCATGGCTGATTAAAACTTTTTACCGCGAGGAGGGACGGAGCGAGTCTCTACAAAATAACCCGAAAGCGGGCGGTTTTTGGCAGAGGGCGCGGCTTGGAGACCAAAGGGCGAGAAATTGATTTTTTAGTGGGTTTACATATTGATTATCAATATTCTATGTAGATCAATCGGGGGCTTTGGGCGTTCATTGGAATGCTTCTGTTTTACGGGGAGGGCGGCAGGGTAACGTAATTTGTAAGTATTCAAATGTAGGACTCATTAAGCTGGTTTATAGGTTTTTGTGATTTATTTTCAATCTAATTAACCCGGATTTGACGAATTGGCTCAGATTTTGGCGGTGCGGGTTGAATAATGTTGCGAGAAATTGGGTAACTTAGCGGTGTGAAATGGTGGGAGAGAAGAACGAGCTAGCAGGCATTAGGAAAAGAAAACTCAAACGCATACGGCTATGATGACGAGCGATCAGTATCTGGAAAGCTTGAGGAAGATGGACCTCAAGATCTACATGTTCGGAAAACGTGTGGAGAACTGGGTGGATAACCCGATAATCCGCCCATCTATCAATTCGGTGGCCATGACCTACAAGTTGGCCCAGATGCCCGAGTACGAGGAGCTGATGACAGCTACCAGCAACCTCACGGGCAAGAAGATCAACCGGTTCTGCCACCTCCACCAGAATGCGCAGGACCTGGTGAACAAGGTGAAGATGCAGCGCCTGATGGGGCAGAAGACGGCAGCCTGCTTCCAGCGCTGCGTAGGTATGGATGCCTTCAACGCCATCTACTCCACCACCTATGAGATGGACCAGAAGTACGGCACCGAGTACCACAAGAGGTTTGTGGACTACCTGAAGTTCGTGCAGGAGGGTGACCTCACCGTGGACGGCGCAATGACCGACCCCAAGGGTGACCGTGGCCTCTCACCCAGCCAGCAGAAGGATCCAGACATGTTCCTCCACATTGTGGAAGAGCGTCCAGACGGTATAGTGGTGCGCGGTGCGAAGGCTCACCAGACCGGGGCTTGCAATAGCCACGAACACCTCATAATGCCTACCCTCGCCATGAAGGAGGAGGATAAGGACTACGCAGTGTCATTCGCCATAGAGAGCGATGCGAAGGGCATCATGATGATCTACGGTCGCCAGAGCTGCGATACCCGTAAGCTCGAGGAATTCCACAGCATGGATGTGGGGAATAGCGTGTACGGTGGCCAAGAGGCGCTGGTGGTGTTCGACAATGTGTTCATCCCCTGGCACCGCGTGTTCATGTGCAAGGAATGGGACTTCAGCGGGATGATGGTAGAGCGTTTTGCCGGCTACCATCGGCAGAGCTACGGTGGATGCAAGGTGGGCGTAGGCGATGTGCTGATAGGTGCGGCGGCTTTGGCTGCTGACTTCAACGGGGTGCCGAAGGCTAGCCACATCAAGGATAAGCTCATAGAGATGATCCACCTCAATGAGACGCTCTACTGCTGCGGGATCGCCTGCTCATCAGAAGGGCATCCGACCAAGGCGGGCAACTATGAGATCAACCTGCTGCTGGCTAACGTCTGCAAGCAGAATGTAACCCGTCTGCCCTACGAGATAGCCCGTCTGGCCGAGGATATCGCTGGTGGATTGATGGTAACTATGCCCTCGGAGGCCGACCTACGCAGCAAGGAGGTTGGGCATGTAGTAGACAAATACTTCCGGGGCGTATACAACGTGGACACCGAGGCTCGCCTACGTATACTCCGACTGATAGAGAATATGACGCTGGGGACAGCTGCGGTGGGCTACCGCACCGAGTCGATGCACGGTGCGGGCTCGCCCCAGGCGCAGCGCATCATGATATCGCGGCAGGGCGACCTGGAGGGAAAGAAGGAGCTTGCTCGTGTGATAGCCCGCGTGAAGAAGGATGGCAAGGTAGAGGAAGACAGCAACAAGGGAGCGACGGCGTGGAAGTAGCCCATAGCGCTGAGCGAAAGCATGAAACGGGAGGCCAGGCGGCCTCCCGTTTTTTTTTCGTTGACAGGGGAGAGCTGAAAGGGCTGACGTAATGCGATTTTTGGCAGTCTGAGACCTCGGCAAAAGACCCGTATAGGGGCAATCTTTTACAGGGGGCTTTCCTCTTCTTGCGAATAAATAGGTTTTAATCAANCACTTCCATTTTTCGAAGACCGTAGCGACGCAGCGTGCTGCGTCGTTTATATGATTTTTGCAGAGGTCTTAGTCTGAGACCTCGGCAAAAGACCCGTATAGGCCATAGGGGCGGGCCGTGAGTTGTCCGCCCACCTGCGGGTACACACCCTTATTCGCATTGAAAGGGACGCTGCGCGCTGACCTTTTCCAGTATCCTCAATATGGAAAATCCCCTATATTCGCAGTACGGAGCTCGAGGGCGAGGCGAACGGCGTTGGAGCGTCGAGTGTTTGTTGCAATCAAACCAAAAGGGCAAAGGATGGAAAACTGTACGGCTAATCGGGTAGATAGCCCATTCGGTACGGTGCGGTATGCGGAGGTATGCTCTCCTGCGTGCATGCGCTGCCGGGTTCTCCTGGTGCTGGGTCTACTCGCGCTGGTGGGGATGGGGGCGAAATCCTATGGTAACACCTCGTGCGATTCTGCCGTTACGGTAAGCGCCGTGGTGCAGGATGCCCACACGGGTACTCCCCTGGCATACGCCACGGTGTACTGCGTGAGGGATGCGCGCAGGGGGGCCGTATCGAACATGCGCGGGCGATTCATACTGAAGGGGCTGCTGCCTACCGATTCGGTGGCCGTGGCCATGATCGGCTATGAGAGTGGGGTCTTTCCTGTGGGGCTGTTGAGAGATAGCGGTGCGGTGCTCCCGCTGGCATCTAGCGTAGTGGAGATCGACTCGGTGGTGGTGTTCTCTAAAGGGCTGTTGACGGAGATACTTGAGAGCGAGAAGGGTTCATTCCCAGAAAATTACCCGATGCTCCGAGGGGTGCTGCGCAAGCAGGTGGCAGAGAATGGGAGGTGCGTATTCATGGGCGAATGCGAGGTGGTGTGCGCCAACCAGAAGCCCTACGAGATCGATCCGCGGGTATGGGTCGAGAGCCCAGTAATCACGAAGAACGAAGCGGCAGATGGGTATCTAGTAAACCTGAATCTGAATAGCAACCTATCACTCTACCCCAATCTCTGGGTGCTAGAGGATACAGCGCGGCAGAACGAATTCGAGTGGCATGTACAGGTAGCCAGGACTGCCGATGGGGCAGGGAAGATGTACCGATTGCACTACCGAAAGCTGCGGGATGGGGGGCTTGTGGATCGGGGTGAGATAAGCTACGATGCGGAGGAAAGGGCCGTGGTGCGGGTGGAGCGCGAAGTGCAGGTTCGCCTGATGAAGGCGTGGTACATCCGCCGAATGTCGCTGTCCGATGGTTGGGCAAAGCAACTTCTCGTCTACCGAAAGCACCCAGGCGCGGCAGGGAAGTACGTCCTCCACTACTCGCGGACAGACATGGGGGTAACCAACACGCCCAAGGGGCATAGTCCGCTGCGCTACGTATTTTCTGGCGATTTCCTAGTAACCGACGTGGGGCTGCAAGGAGGCAAACCACCCCGCAAGAAGCCCAACTTCGACCCCCTGATGCCGAATAAAAAGCTGCCGGTGGTGGAGCAGTCGGCACTGCGGGTGATACCGCCAGACTATGAGTGAGGGGATGGCGGAGCGCCTAGCCAGAGGTGCTCTGGCGTACTGCCACCAGTTGGAGTACGCAGACGTGGTGGTGGAGAAGGAGTTTGTGGCGAAAACGCATGGGATTTATTTCGCATTCCCCATGCTATTCGCCGGAACGTATGCGGGGGTGGAGTTCTTGGTACGGTAAGGCAGTAAACGGAAGAGGAATAGGGTTTTAACGCAATACGATGTTGCGCTCATAGCACCCATGATCTTGCATCTATTTACAGGCCATTGGTCGATTATTCTCAGGGTTTCGCCCTTTTGCAGAATTCTGTTTGAATACTTGGGAATAATTGTCTAACTTTGCGGCGAGTTCGGTGGGAGATTACGGGAGAGGATGGTGCAGGAGGGGGAATGCGAGTCCCTCGGTGGGTTAAATTGGGCATACATGGTTGAAATATAATACTAAAGCGATATGAGCTGGGAGCAGGAGTACAAGGCGCGCCTATGCAGTGCCGATGAAGCGGTAAAGTCGATAAAGAGCGGCAATAGGGTGGTGCTAGGGCATGCGGCAGGCATTCCGGTAAGGATTCTGGATGCGATGGTGGCCAATGCCAATGCCTACACTGATGTTGAGGTGGTGCACATGTTCACCCTGGGCGATGGAGCCTATATGGCGCCGGGCATGGAGAAGCACTTTCGGCACAATGCGCTCTTTGTAGGGCCAAACTCCCGTAAGGCGGTCGAGGAGAAAAGGGCCGATTTCACCACGGTATTTTTCAGCCAAGTGCCGCGGCTTTTCACCAGCGGGGCTATGCCCGTAGATGTGGCCATGGTGCTGCTGAGCAAGCCGAATGCTGACGGCTACTGCTCCTTTGGCGTATCGTGCGACTACAGCAAGCCGGCCTGCGAAAATGCCAAGGTTATACTGGCCGAGGTAAGCCCAAACATGCCCTGCATTGAGGGGGGCGATAACCTCATACACATCTCCAAGCTCACCCACATAGTGGAGTCAGACACCAAGCCTTTTGTCCTGCCTAAGGGCAAGATCGGCGATGTGGAGAAGGCCATAGGCGCCCACTGCGGAGAGCTGGTAAAAGATGGCTCTACCATGCAGCTGGGCATCGGTTCGATTCCAGACGCAGTGCTGCTCTCGCTTACCAATAAGAAAGATCTCGGCATCCATACCGAGATGTTCTCCGATGGGATTGTAGAGCTCGTGAAAGCTGGGGTGGTCAATGGTCGGAAGAAGACGCTACACCCAGGAAAAATGGTGGCTACATTCCTCATGGGTGGGCAGGAACTCTACGATTTTGCCAACAATAACCCCGAGGTGCTCATGTTCCCGTGCGACTACGTGAACGACCCCCAGGTGATAGCCAAGAACGCCAATATGGTATCGATCAACTCCTGCCTAGAGGTTGACCTCCAGGGGCAGGTGGTGTCAGACACCATCGGGCTACGCCAGTACAGCGGCGTGGGGGGACAGCTCGACTACGTGCGCGGGGCAAGCATGGGGCACGGGATATCGATAATGGCGATGCCTAGCACGGCGGCTAAAGGGACAGTGTCACGCATTGTACCATTTATCGCGAACGGAGGGGCGGTAACCACCTCGCGCAATGATGTGGACTACGTGATAACAGAGTTCGGCATCGCCCGCCTCTGGGGTAAAACCATGCGCCAGCGTGCCAAGGAGCTCATCGGCATTGCCCACCCAGATTTCCGCGGGCAGCTGATGGAAGAGTACAACAAGCGATTCTAACCGAGAGATTCACATTCGTTTAATAATATTTCATAGGAGGGCAAGGCTATGCAACTGCTAAAGCTCAAACCAGTAATCCACAAGTTCGACACCTTTGGTGAATTTGCCAAAGAGTTCAACCTCAATGAGAAGGATCTTCTCATAACCAACGAGTTCATCTACAAGCCCTACATGGAGGCTCTTGGGCTCAAGTGCAACTTCATCTTCCAGGAGAAGTACGGGCTGGGTGAGCCGAGCGATGAAATGATGAATGCCATCCTCGCCGAGGCGAAGAAGAAGCCCTTCGAACGGGTGATTGCGGTGGGTGGTGGCACCATCATCGACACGGCCAAGCTATTCTGCCTGAAGGGGGTGGATGACGTGGTCAAGGCCTTCGAGCGCTCGATACCCATAGTGAAGGAGAAGACCCTGCTGATAGTGCCCACAACCTGCGGTACGGGGAGCGAGGTGACCAATATCTCGATTGCCGAGATCAAGAGCAAGCACACCAAGATGGGGCTGGCTGATGACCAAATCCTAGCCGACTCGGCCATACTAATCCCTGAGCTGCTCAAGGGACTACCCTGGAAACCCTACATTTGCGCATCTATCGATGCGCTGGTACACGCCACAGAATCTTTCGTATCGCCTAAGGCCAACTACTACACCCGCGTATTCTCCAAGAGCGCGGCAGAGATGATCCTAAAGGTCTTCAAGATTCTTGCGAAAGACGGTCAAGAGGCGCGCCACAAGTTCCATGAGGAGATGTTGGTAGCCAGCAACTTCGCGGGTATCGCCTTCGGCAATGCTGGCGTGGGTGCTGTGCATGCGCTCTCATACCCATTGGGTGGCACCTACCACGTGCCCCACGGCGAATCGAACTACCAGCTCTACACCGCGGTGTTTGATGTGTACCTGGCCAAGCAGCCCAAAGGATCTATTGAGGGCTTGAACCGGATACTGGCCGATAATCTGGGCTGCAGCACCGATAAGGTGTACGTAGAGCTGGATAACCTGCTCAGCAAGCTGCTCGCCAAGAACAAGCTGCGCACCTATGGCATGACGGAGGCTGACATTGACGGGTTCTCTGACAATGTCCTCAAAACCCAGCAACGCCTGCTGAACAATAACTACGTGCCGCTGAGCCGCGAAGAAATACGTGGCATCTACCAGCGGTTGTGGTAGTTGGGGGTGAAATTCCGCATGGGTAGGCCTTGCGTTTACCCATGCGTTTTTTCTATTTCTCAAGATGAATTTTTAACTGGCAGATAAATACCAAAAGCTAAGTAAGTGATGACGATTGCAGAAATGGTGGCCAAGGCCCGGGTGGCACAGGCAGAATTCGAGAAGAATTTTGATCAGGCCAAAACCGATGCGGTAGTGCGCGAAATCGGCAAGACCGTATTTGACAACGCTGAGATGCTGGCCAAGATGGCGGTGGAAGAAACCCGCATGGGCGTATATGAGGATAAGGTGGCCAAGAATAAGGGCAAGGCTCGCGGTGTTTGGTACGACCTCAAGGGCAAAAAGTCTATGGGCGTGCTGAGCGTAGATCCCGAAACCGACCTTATCACCATGCTCAAGCCTGTGGGGGTAGTAGCGGCCATTACGCCAACCACGAACCCGATAGTGACCCCAATGTCCAAGTCGATGTTCGCGGTTAAGGGCAAGAACGCCATTATCGTAGCTCCACACCCGCGCTCCAAGAAGTGCACTGCGAAGACCATTGAGCTGATCAATAAGGCCATTGCCAAGTTTGGAGTGCCGAAAGATCTTATCCAGGTCATTGAAGAACCCTCGATACCCCTCACGCAGGAGCTGATGGCCAGCTGCGATGTGGTACTGGCCACGGGCGGTATGGGTATGGTGAAAGCTGCCTACTCCTCTGGTAAGCCTAGCTACGGTGTGGGTGCTGGTAACGTGCAGGTGATTATAGACCGTGGGGTTGACTACGACAAGGCCGCAGCCACCATTATCAAGGGGCGTATTTTCGACAACGGTATCATCTGCAGCGGCGAGCAGAGCTTCATCTACCCAAAGGATGAGAAGGCTAAGGTGTTCGACGCATTCAAGAAAAACGGGGCCTATATAGTGGCGGATGCCGACCATGATAAGGTGGTGAATGCCCTCTTTGAGGATGGGCATATTGCTGGCGATGTGGTAGGGCAGTCGGTGCAGTTTGTGGCCAAGAAGGCAGGGTTGAACGTGCCGGCCGATGCTCGTGTAATAGTGGTAGAGGCTAAGGGTGTTGGGGCGCAAGATCCTATCTGCAAGGAGAAGATGTGCCCAGTACTAGCGGCCTTTGGCTACGATAAGTTCGAGGAAGCGATCCAGATTGCCAAGACCAACCTCCTGAACGAGGGCAATGGCCATTCTGCTGGTATCCACTCGAACAACGAGGAGCATATCCGCATGGTGGGCGAAGGCCTTACCGTATCGCGCGTGGTGGTGAATGCTCCCGTTTCCACCACGGCTGGCGGTGCTATCGGCAGCGGGCTTGCGGTGACCAACACCCTCGGCTGCGGCACCTGGGGGAATAACACCCTGAGCGAAAACCTTACCTACAAGCACCTGCTCAACACCACCCGGGTAGCGCGCATCTCTCCGAAGGTGCACCAGCCTACCGATGAGGAGCTGTGGGGCTAGGTTTGGAACGGTAGGATTCCGATAGAAAAAGAGCGGCGCCAAGCCGCTCTTTTTTTGCACCGCATCCGCTTTTGGTATGGGGAACCTCGGCAAAAGTCCCGTTGGGGCGCAGTCCAAATTTCCAGCCCCCGTTCCGCCTATACTGCAGCAGTTCCTACTACAGCTCTAGCACCACCTCTTCGGGTTCGTCTTTCACCGCAACAGTTCTCTCTAGCGGATGGTTTAGCGCCCCGTTGTACCGTAGCGAGTAGGTTTTGTTTTTCTCCACCATAAAGGTTAGCACGTCGTTCTCATCTTGCCGGGCATTGGAGGTGCGCCCGCCGCCTATCTGTTCCCCATTGCAGAAGATGTCCACATTCACCGCCACCCGTTCCAGATTTCCCAGGTTCGCACAGGTACGCGATACGGCTCGCACCCGGAGGGGTACATGTTTGCCATCATGCAGTTTGGCATTCAGCTCGGAGTTGGCCAGGGCAATGTAGTGTGGCGTTACGTTCAGCGCGGGTACGTAGGTTATGGTGCTGTCCCACACCAGGGGGAAGCTCTCGCCGGTAGGCTTGAATGAGGAGGCCCATATGGCGTGCGCCCGGTCATTGGCATCGGCCTTGCCGGCATCGGGCAAGAACCATGCGCGGTCCAGCGTATCGGGGTAGTACTCTGTGAAGTGCCATTGGCCGCCCACCCAAACCTCGCACCAGTTGTGGTTGCCGCGGTTGTCATGCCAATTCGCGGTGCCAGCAATGCGCGCAGGTATACCCACGGCGCGCAGGGCGTCTACTAGCAGTATCGAAAGCCCGCTGCACGAGGCCATCCCCTGCCGCATTGACTCGCTGGGGTTCTGGTCGGGTTTTTCGCGGGCCGTGTTGTACTCCACCTTCACCGCCTGGGCTATATTCCTGTTCACGGCCATTATGGCCTCTTCTAGGGTTCGGCATGTGTCTACGTAGGGCGTGAAGAGGCGGTAGAGCTGCTCGCGCCATTGGTCTCGCTCCTCATTCAGCACTGCGTAGGGGAGCACATCGTTCAGGAATATGGAATCAGGCACTTCCCGTGCCCAGGCAAAGCGGTTGCGAGCCTCGTAGGCCAGCCCTACGTTTGCCAAAAGATCGTCGCTACGCATCGATTCCAGGTCTCGCTGCGGCATGTAGGCTATAAGGAAAGCAACCCCCTTACGCGTAGCGGGTGTGGCATTTTTCAGCGCGTTTTCTAGTTCGGGGCGATTGCTGCCAGCCTTCACTAGGGCGGAGTCTACCAGTGCCCTGTAGCCGCTCGGCATCCCTGGAAATTCTGTGCACGCTGCCAACAGCACTGCCGCTAGCGTGGCGATGAGAACCGCGATCCTATTCATGGGGAAATGTTTTTTTGAACGTTCTAATCCCTATATTTGCCTGCGAATTTAGAAAAAATTTCCGTACCCCTGTAACTTTTCGCGCTGTCCCCCGTCATACATGCAGAAAAGGCGAATTGACCAGTGACAGCACACGCCGTAGCATATGACCTCTAAGGAGTACAATAGGCTGGTAGACAATGAATCGGACTCATTGTTCCGATTTGCACTCCGTGTGCTTGCCGATGCTACGGCGGCAGAGGATGTGGTGCAAGAGGCGTTTACGCGGCTCTGGGAACGGATAGATACGGTGGAGAGCGGCAAGGGGAAGTCCTACCTGTTCACCACCGGGTATCACCTCGCGATAGATCTGGTCCGGAGCAGAGCGGAAAGGGTGGATATGGAGGCGCACGGGGCGTTATATGAGCCCTTACCTCCAGATATCCGCAAGCGGCTCGACGAGGGGCTGGCGCTACTCCCAGAGGTGCAGCGGTCTGTGATTCTCCTGCGCGACTACGAGGGCTATAGCTACGAGGAGATCGGCAGTATGGCAAGCCTATCTGAAATGCAGGTGAAGGTGTATATCCACCGGGGTCGCGCCTTCTTGAGACGATTTTTAGGCGAGTTGAGCGATTTGATTTGATATGAAGCGATATAGAGGTAGTAGTTCGAATCCTGATCCCGAGGCACTGGAGCGCCTGCAGCGCGCCGAACTCGGATTGGAGGAGGCCTTGCAGCTTCATAGCACGCTGGAGGCCAAGGAGCAGGCAGAGCAAGCAGGGCTAGCTGGGCGCGCCAGCACGACCCCAGTATGTAGCAAGCGTCTCCATGAGGCACTGCGCCATCCGGGGGTAGACGGCAATCACCCATTGTCCTATTTTGAGGAGCTCTGCCTTAGGGAGATGGACGGAGAACTCTCCCCAGAGGAGCGAGCAGAGCTCGAGAGGCTTTGCGGAGAGTATGCGATATACGCCCGGCGGAGGGCCGCGTTGGAACGGATAGTATTCCGGCCCGATACAACGGTAGTCTACAGGCGGAAGGCCAGCCTAAAGCGAGGAGTAGCCGCCTGGCATACGGGGTTGGTGCGCCGGGTAGCTGCAGCGGCTGCTATCGTGATTGGGGTACTCATCCCGGGTGCTACCAATCTTTGGAACAACGCAATCCAACCCGTAGCCCGTTTTTCAGAGGCTTCAAAGCCAGAGAGTGCGCCGCGGGTAGAGGCCGTATCTCCCCTGCCTACTGCTGGCATAGGGGAGGCAGCGGAAGAGGGAATGGCTGGCGCAGTGGCTAGCCAAAGTGCACTCCCTGCTGCGCACCAATTGGCCATGAGCCCACAGAGTGGAAGCTCTGGGATTTTGCCCGATTCCCTACCACTGGAGGGGCGATATCAAGATCCCACGGTGCTTGAGGTAGCTGATACTGAGCAAGCGGTGGAACGGGTGGTTCACTTGGCACCACTGCTAGGGATTGGCTCGCAGCCGTTGCCCATGGTGGCCTCTATCGCGGTGGAGCCTGCAGAAGGGTTCTACTGGTATCCTACCGATTGGGAGGCTTACTACCTGCAGCAGGAGCTGGCTGAGATAGAGCAGTACAACCCACCCCCTGCGCCCAGAGCGAGCCCATTGAGGAGCTTCTTGGCATACCTCGCGCAACGGAATGGGTACCAAAGATGAATTATCTTACTTTTCTATCTGAGTATAAATATTTTCCCGAGACTCTATCTTGCTTGCCATAGGGTTTGCGTCTCGTGCAAAGAAGAGGGTTGCAGCTTATGCAGCTCTCTTTTTTTATGCAGGAGTCCAAAGGGTGCACTTCTGCCCAGGGGGGTATCTACGCGGCAGTTATTTTGAGGGCTCTGAAAAAGCCTAGTATATGCACCATAGCTATTGGTAGAGGAGTTCTTTTGACCTCTTGTTACCAGAAAGGATTTTAATCAATTGCCCACATTGCACGGAGGCCGTAGCTACGTGGCGCATCGTATCGATTATGCGGGTTTCGCGATGGTCTCATTTTGGATAGACGCTCCGCGATTCTAGGGCTCGCGGAAGGGGTAACAATTCCGATTCGGCCGCATCTTCGCCGTACCATCGCCGTACCATCGCCGTACCAGGGCCGCTTCATGTTCGGAT
>LIIK01000061.1 GCA_001421095.1 Candidatus [Bacteroides] periocalifornicus
CCGCTATTGAGAACTTAATTTCCTTTGCCATGATTGACAAATCCCTGTTCTAAATTATGAAAATCTGATTTACTTCTTGCCACCCTTGGGGGCTGGTTTCGGAGCCGCTGGTAGATTATTTCGACCATCCCCAGAGGGATTCCCGGTCGTTGATGGCCTTAGCATACCCGGCATCGGCTTCCATCCATGCTTTCCCATAGCCCTGCTAGATTACCGCCAAGATATCGCCCTGCTTCATTATCAGGTAGTCTACCTCGTCCACCGTCACCTCCGTGCCGCTGTACTTGCCGTAGAGCACCACATCGCCAGGCTTTACCTCCATCGTCACATCCTTAGTGCCTGCTCCCACTGCTATCACCGTGCCGCGCTGCGGTTTCTCTTTGGCGGTATCAGGAATGATAATCCCGCTCGCCGTACGCTCCTCTGCCGCTAGAGGTTCTACAAGCACCCTATCGCCCAAGGGCTTGATCTTCGTAGTTGCCATCTTCGTTCGCTTGTAATGGATTTCTAACTGAAAATTTAACTAACCTTCAAAAAACGCTCCTCGCGGCCTCGTAGTACCGCTACCTTATCGAAAATATCAAGCTTTGTGCCAAACCCTGTTAAAACGGTCCAACACCGACAATTGTTCATAGCTCCTGCCATCATGGCATACGCCTGGCAGCCCCACATCTGCTCCCTAGCAGCTCATCCACCAGTTGCCCTAGCAGCTCGGGCATGCTCCAGCCCATGGTGCGCACCATTCGTGGCACTATGCTCTGCGCTGTCATTCCTGGTACCGTGTTGATTTCCAAGAAATAGGGTACCCCATCGGCCACTATAAAATCCGCGCGGGCCATGCCCCTGCACCCCAACCGATGGTAGATAGTTCGCATGTAGCCCCTAATTCTCTCAGCCTCCTCCTCGGGTATCGGCGCCGGGCAGATCTCCTGGGTGCTGCCGTCATACTTCGTCTGGTAATCGAAGAAGGCCGCAGGACTCACTATCTCTGCCAACGGGAGCACCACATCCCTTCCCCCCAGACATACCATCCCGCATGAGATCTCCCGTCCTGCTATCCCCTGCTCCAGCATCACATCCTGGCTTACGCTAAAGGCCTCATCCACCGCCCGGGGCAGCTCCTCTGCGCTCGTCACTCGGTGCACACCCACGCTGCTGCCATTATCGTTGGGCTTCACGAATAGCGGATAGCCCAGCTTGGCCGATACCACCTCCACATCGAGCACGTCTTCTGAGTGCAGATCTACCGACTCCGCCATCGGCACTAGCCCGGCTAGGTATCGCTTACACGCGCTCTTATGGAACGTAAGGGCCTCGGTGAAAACGCCCCCCGTGGTGAAGGGGATGCCCATCATCTCCAGGTAGCCCTGCAGCAGCCCATTCTCGCCAGGCGTGCCGTGATTGGCGATAAATGCCGCCTCAAACTGGATGTAGCCCTTGGGCAGTGCCAGCCCAAAGGTGTTCTTGTCCACATCATACGCGTCCCCATCTGCCCCAGCATATCGCCAGCTTGCCCCCTGCACATCCACCATGTACGGCTCATACAGCCCGCTCTCGCGCAGCCAATCGACCACCTGCCCTGCCGTTAGCAGCGAGATCTCCCGCTCCCCCGATGTGCCTCCGCACAGCACCGCGATGTTTCGCTTCATAATCCCTTCGGTTCAATAGGCCGCAAAGGTACAAAAGATACGCCACAATGCAGCAGCAAGAGCATCTATTTGCCCGTGAGACCGCTGCAAAAGTCCCGTATGAGGCCAATCTTTTATCGCGAAGACTTCCCTTCTTGTGTGTAAAACGCTTTTAATCAAACAATTCAATTTATCGAATACCGTAAATTGATTATCAGTAGGGGCGGTGCCGAGCAACGCGAGCGCCCGCCCTAACAGCACCGAGAGTGCCCCTATTCCCCTTCCTGCGAGTGTGCCCCTCCCCGCACCATCCACGCTTTAAACACACCGTCCCGCATCTACCTACCGCCTCGCCCCCAGCCTACTGCGTCGCCCCTAGGTCTACCGAATCGCGTACCACACTATCCCGCCACCTTAAGCAGCTCGCCGGGACGGGCGGTTCTTCCTGAAGCTCGCCCGCTGCATTGAGTAGCATACGGCTGGGCAATGGGGTAAAGAGGCTATCGCAGAGGGCCCTATTCCGCTGCTCTCCATCATAGCGAAGCCCCATGAGCCGGAGAAAGGTGTGGTAGACCAATGTGGTCTGAACCGGGAGCTCTCTATGCGAAGCTACCAGGGAATCTACAGTAGGAAATTTCGCTCTATACGAGCTGGATAACCAAACAAGTAGAGGAACATGCGCTTCGTAGTGCGTCGGGTGCGCGCTGGCATGGAACAGACTTGGGGTCGCCGCCTCATCGTAGAGGTTCTCTCCATGATCAGCTGCGTAAATCAGGAATGCGGGTTGGCCCCGAGACTCAAGGAATCCTATCAACGCATCGAGAATGCTGTCGGTGTAAACTATCGTATTGTCGAAACTATTCACTATTCTCTCCCTATCGGCTACGGTGGTGGTACTCTCTCCCTTTCCGCCCCTAGGCAGCTCTGGGGTGAAGAGCGCACCACCGGCAGGATAGCGGTCCGGGTAGTAAAAATGCCCTCCGTAGGTGTGAAGAACAAGCATCGACGCACCCTCTGCACCATTCAGGAAATCAAGCGCTTTGGGGAGCAGACACCCGTCCAGCGGAATAGGAGCAATGGGCGAGCTGGATTCCACCACCTGCCGATAGTCGCAAGCCTGCATACTCACTATACACCACGGGTTTTGCACGCTCTGCAATGTTACCCATCCAGTTCTGATTCCAGCCTGATGCCCCACCTCACTCAGGAGGGGTGAGCGTTGCCAAGCATTACAATCCACTGGGGTTGAGTTCGATACCAGCATCGGAACGGCGAGTATGGTGTAGTCGGCCCCCGTGTAGGCATTGGGGTAGAAGTAGAGTCCATCGCGCACCGCTAACCGCGGATTAGTAGCCCGTTCGTAGCCCGCAAGCTGCCAGTTGCAAGCCCGCGAGGTCTCTCCTATCACTAGCACGCCAATAATCTGGGTAGAATCAGATTCCCTACGCAGTCCACCCAGCACAGGCATCCCCCGCTGGGCAAGCACCCGCTCCGTTGCCGCTGTCGCCTTGCGGTAGGCTATCGCATGCCGCAGCACATCAAACGGGAAGCTACCATTGAAAAGACGCTTAAGCGCAGGGTGATACTGCTGCCCTAAATAGTAGCTCCAGCTCATACCTACAGCACGCTTAGGTACGATAAACAGAGGGGCCACCAACGCCACCAACACGAGCACCGGGATCCCTACCAATCGCACCCTCCTGGGCAGCCACCAGCCCCGCGGCACCGCGCGCAGCAGCAGCGTAAAGTAAACGACCATCGCCACCAAATACCCAATGGCAGGGAGCGCATACGCCCGCAGCTGCCCTATAGCCTCCCCCGGGGTGGTATGTAGCACTGAGCTGAAAACCGCGTAATTCAGCGGCTCGCCTATCGACAGCAGGCTAACCAGCTCCAGCGGATATACCAGCAACAATATCCCCTCCAGCAGCAACCACCCCCGCGCTGGCAAAAACAGCAAGGGCACTAGCAGCACCACCACACCCATGAGCAGCTGCGCCAAAAAGTAGCCTACACTCCCGGCCATCTGCCCAACCATAATGGCCATCACCACATTCGGCAACAGCGCCGCTAGCGCCAGCAGCAATGTGGCTATCATTCCTGGCAGGCCAACCTCCCGCCGACGGCGCGACGACCTACGAGACCGAGCGGTAGCGTAATGGGGACGATGCTTTCCCTTGCGCATGGCGTACTGTGCTTGCTGAAAAAAGTTTGCGCGCAAAGGTAGCAACTTGCAGCGGGAATTGCAACTACTATGCTGTTAGGGCATGCACTCGCTCCGCTCAGCACCGCTCCTACCCAGAACGCGATAGCAAATCTCATCAATTGATAGAAATGTGATTATCTGTAGCTCCCACATAAACGACGCGGCACGCCGCATCGTTATAAAAACGCATGCGTAAAGAACATTTCAATCAAGCACTTACAATTATTCGAAGACCGTAACGACGCAGCGTGCCGCGTTGCGATTAAAGGGAGCGTTTGTAGCGGCTCGGTTAGGGACGTTCCCGTTTGGCGATTTCACCAAGAGGTGGGCGGGGAAATCTTCGCGAGGAACCGCGAAGACCCCGCCCCTACAGTCGGGGCGTACGCGGCAATTCCGCGGCGCGATTCACACGCACCCTCGCAGCGTTTGGAGGGCTACTCATCGTGGGTTTCAGACCAACGCTGGGGGTTCTCCACCATGTACTGAGCGTAGGTCACCAGCGCGGCGGCGGTCTCTACGCGGCGCTCGTAGAAATCGCGCTGCCATAGATGCCCTTGGTAGCAGGGCCAACCGCCAGCGCGCGCTTCGTGCCCATAGAGAAGGTGGGTGCGCTGCTTGTACCACCCCACGATCTCGCCCAGAGTAGGGCGTTGCCCGCTAGGGGTATACACTCCAGAGAGCTGGATCAGCGCATGGACATGGTCAGGCATTGCGGCCATGTGGATGGGGTGCACCGTGGGGAAGTGCTCTTCTAGCCCGTAGAAGGCCTCCTGCACCATGTAGCCCGCCGCCGAGCAAAGCATCACCCCTTCCCGCACCTCCCCGAAGAGATGCAGCCGCCCCTGCGTACATATGGTGAGGAAGTAGGTGCCCGCCCGCCCGTAGTCATACCCCGGCAGCCGGATGGAGTGCCGCCCGCGTTGTTCCGTATCGTCCATGCCAATCATCGCCATCGCCGCGTTGCCCGACTGTAGGGGCGGGGTCTTCGCGGTCCCCCGCGAAGATTCCCCCGCCCACCACCCAAAAAAAACGATTCCCGTCCCCCGTCCATGCCCATCGCCCCCTATTGCCCCGCGAAGGTACCCCGTTCGCGGCATATGGCCAAAAGATGTCCCGCCGCATTGCCTGCCTCTCCGGTGGGTGCGCCCGTTCGTCGCAATACCAATCATCGCAACCGCCGCGTTGCCCGACTGTAGGGGCGGGGTCTTCGCGGTTCCTCGCGAAGATTCCCCCGCCCCCCCAAAAAAACGATTCCCGCCAACCCGTTCCCCGCCCACCAACCCCAAAAACGATTCTCTCCAATCGGTAGAAATATGTGTTTCGCCCTGGCCTTCTAACAGCTCAAAAAAAGGGGGTGCACCGTGGCGCACCCCCTAAATACATCCGCTACCCTCCTACTGCTTTATCGCCCTCAGCGTCCGACTTCCATCCGCAGCGTACAGGCGCAGCAGGTAGCCCCCCGCTGTAAGATTCTGGGTATCCAGCACCAGTTCAGCGTTACCGGTGTGCCGCCCTTGAATCACCAGGCTTCCGCCCATATTGAAGAGCTCGTAGCTATCCACCCTCTCTGCGCCTACCACACGCAGCTCGTTGCTGAAGGGGTTTTCTACTATCCGCACTTGCCTCAAAGCCTCTACCACCAAAGGTTGCTCCTGCTTTTTGAAGACAGTTCGTACCGTTATTGGACTCTGTAGCCGTATCTCCGTATCGTTCGGCAGCACATCGCCATTCACGGTTTGCTGATCGAACTCATAGCCAGCATCAGGACGCGACGATATCAGCAGGGTGTAGCCAGGGGCTACCGTTGTGCCAGAAGTTACCACCTTACCGTCTATCATCACCAGCAGCACGCCATGCTCAGGCTGTTCGTAGTTTACCAGGTAGCCCGTACCGTCCGGATCAAAGGGATTCGGACGCGGATTAGGCTCTATCGAAGTGAATGTCGCCACCACCACTATGTTGCCCGTTACCGTGTACTCCTGCTTGTTGGTCACATTCTCACCATTCACCGTGAGCGACACCAGCTTGTAGCCTAGGTAGGGCTCAGCTTCTATCATCACCTTCTGCCCATCCTTCACCGTGAGGCCGTTATTCACCACAGCGTCACCTATCTTCACAAGCAGGATACCACCCACCGCTTGCTCGTATTTCACCGTATGCCCTGTACCGTCAGGATCAAATGGATTGGGTGTTGGGCTTGCCGATTCCTTGAGCTTCGCCACTATCTCCACGGCGCTCTTTAGTTCGAACGTCGTACCGCTCTCGGTAGCCTCGCCGCCCACCGTAAGCGTCTCTACCTCATAGTCCTTGTTCGGCACCACGGTAACACGGAGCTTGGTATTGGCCGCCACCGATTGCCCAGGACTCACGTAGAGATTCTTCTCCACCGCCTCTACCAAGAGAATGCCGTGCGCAGGCTGGGCGAAATCCACCCTGAAGCCGTTACCATCTGGATCCAGCGGGTTGGGCTGCGGCGCCGACGAGGCCTTGAAGGTGGCCGCAAATGTAACCTCCTCATCGGGCATTGCGTACTCGCTCTCATTGGCTACGGCAGTGCCGTTGGCGGTNATCCCCTCCAGCTCGTAGTTCGCCNCGGGCGAGGCTATCACCTTCAGCTTGATGCCCGCCTTCACCTTTTGCCCGTTGGCCACGTAGATGCCCTTGCCCACCGCCTCCACNAGCAGGATNCCATGCTCGGGCTGCGTGATGTTCACCTGGTGCCCATCGCCATCGGGATCCAGCGGGTTGGGCTGGGGAGCCGACGAGGCCTTGAAGGTGGCCGCGAACGTTACCGCACCGGTCACCGTGTACTCGCTATCATTGTTTATGGCTGTGCCATTCGCGGTGAGCTTTTCGAACTCGTACCCCGCTTCTTTTGGCAAGGCCGTTACCTTAAGCTTTGTATTGGCCTTCACCGTCTGCCCAGGCTCTACGTAAACCCCCATATCCACGGCCTGCACCAGGAGTAGTCCATGGTCGGGCTGCGCAAAGTTCACCTTGTAGCCCGTGCCATCAGGATCTAGAGGGTTCTGTTTCACGAATTCAGCCAGCAGCTCCGTATTGCCCAAGAGGGTGAATGCGGCGCCGCTCTCCAGATCCTCTGTCTTAGCGTTGGCCTTTACCTTTAGGCTCTTGAGCTTGTAGCCCGCATCTGGCACGGCATTCACGGTTATCTCCCAATGCTCCTGTAGAGACTCACCGCTCGTCACCGGCTTGCCGTAAGCCTCAACCCTGAGGGTTCCGTGCGCGGGGTTTTGCCAGCTAACCTTGTACTTCTCCAAGGGGGCGTTCTTCCAGATCGCGTAGAGGATAACCTCCTCGCCTACCCCGCCGAGGTTACTCCCTTCGTATTCATCGGGGAAGATGATCCTTCCATCTATCGTCTTGCTCCAACCCAGGAAGATGCGACCCGCTAGGGTGAAGATGTTCTTCGCCAGCTTGGCCACCGCGTCTACCTTGAATGTCTGGCTGCGCATAGTACCCTTGGCATCCACATTGTTTTTCTTGTAGACCACGGTGTACTCCTTCGCTATGAAATCGTACTCGATGTTGGTTGGCCCCACTACCTTGTATTCGGCCCCGTCAGCGTGCGACCCGCCGTTCACCAGGAGCTTGCTCTTTATGTAGCCTTCCTTCGCCTCGGTCTCTATCTTCACTTTGGCGTTGGGGGCTAGCAGGCTACCGCTCTCTAGCTTTTTCTTTGTCGCGACCTCCGTCACTATCAGCCGCCCATTCGGGTTGGGCTGCCAGAGTATCGAGTAGCCTGCGCGCCATATGGGGTAGAGGTGGATTTGCTTGCCCGCCTCCGTTGTCAGGTCGCCCACCACCTGCTGCTCGTCGTAGAGCTTGGTGTTCCTATCCTCCTCGGAGGCCCACCCGATGCTCGAGTAGCCCGTGTAGGCGAATGGGCATCGCATCAGCGCCTTGCGCTCGCCGTAGTTGAAGGCCTGCTCGCGGGTCTCGTCTGCCTTACCCGGGAACCCATTATGGAAGACCACCGTGTAGAATATCCCCCTGAACTCCGCAGCTATGGTGGTTTCGCTCCGCACTACATGGCTATCGCCGCTTGTATGCTGCTGCCCATTCACCAGTAGCGAAGCTAGGGTATAGCCCGCGTCGGGCTTGGCCTCTATGCTGAGCGATGTGCCAGCCAGCACCTCGGTACCAGCCCCCACAGTCTCGCCTCCTGCAGTCACCTTCAGGCTCCCCCCCGTGGGTTGTAGGTAGTTCACCGGGTAGGTCTTGGCATCGGCCCCTACCCACACCGCGTAGAGGGTTACCGTGGCATTGTCGGAGGTCGATAGGGTAGAAACGGGCTGCCTGTCGTAATACTCGGCAACCTTGGCGCCAGATTTCGTGCTCCACCCCAAGAATCGGGATTTCGCCTTCGTGAATTTGCACTCGTTCAGCGACTGCCCCTCTTGCCCGTAGGTGAAGGTCTGGTCAGGCATCGAACCCGTAGCACCCGTGCCCCCTACGTACTTCACCTTGTATTGGATAGGGTCAAAGAGCGCAACCAGCTCTACATCCACATTGTTCACAGTGATCTCGCCGCTCGTTCCGGTCTTGCTAGTACCGTTCTCCTTAACGCCCGCAGCCTTATAGCCCGGCTTCGCCGTAATGGTCCACTTGAGCTTGGTGCCCTTCACGGCCCGGCTCCCATTGGGCCAGGGCTTGTTATTCTTGTCCTTAAGCTCTATAGTGCCACGCTCCGCGAGGCTGAAGTAGGAGACCTTGTAGCGCTGCACATTGCTGCTCTCCCAGCAGGCGTAGAGCTGTACAACCTTATTGTCCTGATCTGAGAGGTTGGTCACCACCTGCTGATCCTTGAACGCCACATCGCCATTCGGGGTCTTACTCCAGCCCACAAATACCATCCCCCCTGTCTTGCTATAGAGACATTTTGCCAATGGAGTTGGCTTGCCGTACTCTATGGTTTGATCCTGCATTGTACCAGTACCGCCTTGAGATACAAATTTCACCTTGTATTTGATGGGTTCTGCGGTGGCCTTCACCAGCACATTGGCACCAGGCATAGTGAACTGATTCCCCGTAATCGCGGTCTCGCTACCAGCTGGGGTCTTCTTCTCGATCTTCACGAGCTTCCCGAGCTTGTAGCCCTTGGCCAGCGTGGAGGTTACTTTAACCGTAGCACCCTTTACAGCTGCGCTCGGCACGCTGATGCTCACGTTCTCGCCCTCCTCCTTCGTTATCTGGTAGGTTTCCTTGTAGGTCCAGCCATACCACTTGCCACCCTTATCCTTCTTCGCGTACTCTTGTATGGCTTTTGTGTACGCAGCATCCTTGAGGGGTTCCCCATCCCCATCCACCGGTATCAGGTAGTGGGGCTCTGTGGTCAATCCCTGGAATTCAATGTTCTCAATGCCCGTGAGGTCTGGCGGTGTAGCGGGCGCCCTCAGGAGCATAAGGCTCTTATCGTTGGTGATGCTCCCCTGCAAGCTCCTGAGTTTGGGCAGCGTAAGCTCCTTTAGCTTGGGGCAGTTGCTGAAGGCATTACGCCCGAGCTCTGTGGCCTTCCAGAGCTTCGCCTCCACCAGATTCACGCAACCGAGGAACGCTCCAGTCCCCACGTGGTACACATTGTGGAGATCGACCCGCGCTAGCGCCGTGAAGCCCGCCAGGCACATATCGGGGATATTATACACCGGCTTCACCTCTTGGGCGATCTTGAGCTCCTTGAGCACTGGGCCGAAAAGCTGCTTTTGGCTGGTTATATAGTCCCAGTCATATTTATTGAACGCCCCCGCGGTAACCTCAATCCCCGCAACCTCTGAGTTCAGCACGCGCCGGAGCACATTCTCCAGGTTCGTCCCACGGTGCGTCTCCTGCTGCCCATTGATCAGGGTGATGGTCGCCACCATATCGTTGGGCTCATACTCCGCCTCCACGGTTACATGCGCACCCGGCATCTTGAAAGAGCACTTCTCGTTGAAAAGACTCTTGGTGATATCTTCCGTTTTGCCCCCTCCCACGTACTTGAGCGTCTTCACCCGGTAGCCATCGTTGGGCATCACCTCCAGATCTACCATCTTGTCCTTTTGGCAGCAATCCACCGAGGCCATGCTACCGAACTTTGAGGACTTCCTCGTCACCTGGAACACATCCTTAAACGCCCAGCCGAAATACTCACTATAGCTAGCAGACCGATGTTTCTGATACGCATTCTGCGCACTAGTAAGCTCTGCTCCTGCCAGCGGCTTGCCTTCATTGTTTACCAAAAGGATGCAGTGCCTCGTCGGATCATTTTCCTCAAAAAGGCTGTTGAACACGTACTTGAGCGGCTCTTTGCCTAGGTAGATACTCCGGAGCGCGCTGCAGTACCTTATCCACCGGTTCACCACCTGCAGCCGGGGCGCCACCAGGAGGCGGAGGTTGTGATCCTCGAGTATAGCCCCCTCGCCCAGCGACTCCACGTCCCACAGACGGAGGGTCTCGAGCGCCGGGGTCTGCTGGAATGTCCCCCGCATTATCTGGCGCACCCCGTGGATATCCACCTCGCGCAGCGCGCTGTAGGTGTAGAAAAGCTGGTAGGTGGGCGGGGCTACCCGGGTGGCCTCCTTCGCTATCCTGAACTCCCGCAGGGTGTAGATAGGATCGCTCTGCTGCGCACCACCCTTGAAGGTGTTCCCATAGTACATCCACCACCAGTCCCAGCGCTCCAGCGAGCCGCCCAGCAGCTCGAACTTCTCGATATTGCTCCGTGAGGTCCCCGCAAATATCTCCTCCAGGGTCTTGCCCCCCACCTCCACGCTCGCCCCCACCGTGTAGGTGAGCTTGAGCCTTATCTGGTTCTGAGCAAAACTCCCCTTAATCGTGGTAGCCCCACTCCCCATGATAAAGTGCTCCGCGGAAAGCCCCTCAAGCTTACTCCCTGTTCCTGTTACAGTAAGCGTACCGATGGTGTGCCCCTTCTCCGGCAGCACCGCGAAATGGACCGGCTTGCCCGGTAGCCCCACCGGCGGCGCTACGATGCGACCATTGCCAGTAGCCGACACGGTCACATCCTTCATCGCATTGGTCTTATCCACTATCCAGCCATGCCAAACCAAGTCGTCCTCGTAGTTATCTTTAGCCTTCGGTATGTAGGTCGCCTCGGCTTTAGAGAGCGCTGGCTCCTTAAGAGGAACACATTTTCGAAGTCCTTGGTGCTCCACCAGCCGTATCACCCTCGGGCGGGGCAGCCCTCGGAAGGCCCTGTTGATGTCTACGTCTCCCTCAGGAGCCTTCGCACCCAGCTCCATATAGGCGAGGTTCGGGTTGCCTGAGAGCGCACCATCCGCTACCGTTTCCAATTTCGGGAAACGCACCCCCACCAGCACCGGGTTATCGGTTATCGCATCCTTAGTGAGCGTCACTAGGTCGATGCACGTTACCCAGGCTAGCGACTGGCAGTCGGTGATCGCCGTAGCCCCAATCTCTTCTACTCCACAGAGCTCTAGCCTCTCGAGCCGGAAGGCGCCGCGAAACTGATCCTTCGGCATCGGGTCCTTGAAATGCACCCCCGGCTCCACGTAGAGCTCGCGGAGCGTTGCCTTCATGTTGGCAAGGTAGTACCAGTCATCTATCGGCAGATACACTGTGTGGGCTTTATCACCAATCGTCAGGACTTCGATATCCCCTATATTCTTCTTTTTCTGCGTCAGTACATTCGCCGCAGCATCCCGTGCCCGGTTATAAGTAGCAGTACTGGTATACGTGTTGGGATCATCATAGAATTTGACTGATACCTGCACGTAGGGAGTGGGAGGAATTGGGTTGGGTATTACCCCCCACACAGTTCCCACGCCCAGCAGCAGGGCCAAGAAGCCCAGCCACATTAGTATTTTCTTACACCGCCGTTCCATAAGTATGACTGTTTATTTCTCGCGTTCCCATC
>LIIK01000062.1 GCA_001421095.1 Candidatus [Bacteroides] periocalifornicus
CCTCCTGCTGGTGGGAGTGTGGCACCGGGGGCTGGCGCAGGCCCGGTGCCATACCCTGGAGGTGGCGCCCGGGGCGCGGGGCGCAGCGGTCCCGCTGCCGCCCGACTGGGCGGATGGGCCGCTGGACGTGTGGGTGGCGCCCCGGGGCGCCGGGGAGAAGGAACGGTACGACTCCGCGCACTGCGTGGCGACTGCGGGGTCTACCACCACTACTTCCGCCCAGACGGGCGACGCGGTGCTGGGCGCGACGCGGCCCGCCACGTCGCTACAAACAACCGCTGCGCCGGCCTCCCGTTTCGCGGTGTCGGGTCGGCTGGCCGACCTGCCGCCCAAGGGGCGGCGCAAGCCGCCCGTGGTCCGGGTGTACCACCGCCGCCTGCGGGTGGACATCTATTCCGGGCCGCGACGGCGATGAGGGGGTATCAATCCCCGTGGCAGGGATGGTCGGGGGTGCAGGAGCGCGGGGCGTTTGTAGCGACGTGGCGCGCCGCGTCGTGATTAGGAGGCCGCATCGTTTATGCGCGTCGTGATAAGAAATCACCTTTCTATCAATTGGCGAGATTGCCCATCGCGTTCTTGGTAGGGGCGATGCCGAGCGTAGCGAGTGCTCGCCCTAGCCAGCGCCGCGTCGCTATTAAGAGGGCCGCATTGCATTCCCAGCCGTCGCGTCGCATTAAGGGAGCCATACCGCATTCTGCATAAAACGACGCAGCGCGCCGCGTCACTACGCCCTTCGGGGAACGTGAGAATAGGTTTTAAGCCGCCGTATTCCAAAAGGGGACCGCGGCGAAAGGCCCGTATGGGTTCAATCTTTATAGGGTTCTTCTGGTAAATCGGTTCTAATCTTGCAATTCCATTTCTCGAAGACGGTAGCGACGCGGCGCGCCGCGTCGTGATAAGAAATCACCTTTCTATCAATTGGCGCGATTGCCCATCGCCGCTTGGTAGGGGCGATGCAGAACGTAGCGAGAGTGCTCGCCCTAACGATGCCGCGTCGCATTACATATAAAACGACGCGGCGCGCCGCGTCGCGTTTAGAGGGCCGCATCGCAATACGATTCCTGCACTGCCCCCCAATCATACCCCCACCTGAAATTTCCCGTTTTCTCGCATGGCTACGGCTCTTTTCGCACTCAAACACCCCTTAGTTGAACAAATCTTGCAATCGCTACGTTCCTATGGGTGTACGGCAATTGTAATCAAGAATCAATAAAAAGAGCTACCTTTGCCGTGCGCTACACTACAGCAGCTATGAACATGCTAGAGATTGAGAATCTACACGCCTCCATTGAGGGACGCGAGATTCTGCGGGGCATCGACCTTCGCGTAGGGGCGGGAGAGATCCACGCCATCATGGGGCCCAACGGCTCGGGGAAAAGCACGCTAGGGGCCGTGCTGGCCGGCAGAGAAGGCTATGTGCCCACGCAGGGCACGGTGCGCTTCTGCGGTGAGGACCTGCTGGATAAATCCCCAGAGGAACGGGCCTGCGAGGGGCTGTTCCTGGGCTTTCAGTACCCGGTAGAGATCCCCGGGGTCTCCATGGTCAATTTCCTGCGGGCCGCGGTGAACGCCCAGCGCAAATACCGGGGGCAGCCACCCATGAATTCTGCGGATTTCCTCAAGCTCATGCGCGAGAAAAAGAACCTGGTGGAGATGGATGCCACCCTCACGGGGCGCTCGGTAAACGAGGGGTTCTCTGGGGGGGAGAAGAAGCGTAACGAGGTCTTCCAGATGGCCATCCTAGAGCCGAAGCTCGCCATACTCGACGAAACCGATAGCGGGCTCGACATCGATGCCCTCCGCATTGTGGCCAATGGGGTCAATAAGCTTCGGAGCCCTGAGCGCTCGGTAATCCTCATCACGCACTACCAGCGCCTGCTGAACTACATCGTGCCAGACTTTGTGCACGTGCTCTACCACGGCCGCATAGTGAAATCGGGCGGGAAGGAGCTGGCCCTAGAGCTCGAGGATAAGGGCTACGATTGGATAAAGGAGGACTAGGCAATGCAGGACGATAGCGCCATACTACACGCCGAGGTAGAGCGCCTGCTG
This sequence comes from Candidatus [Bacteroides] periocalifornicus, assembly GCA_001421095.1. Lineage (GTDB taxonomy): Bacteria > Bacteroidota > Bacteroidia > Bacteroidales > CAJPTX01 > Bacteroides_D > Bacteroides_D periocalifornicus. Next base: position 2,053 of record LIIK01000062.1, read on the forward strand.
GGGGTGTACCATGCCCACATGGCCCAGCATGCCCACCGCTACAATACGCTCTCGGTAGAAGCCAAGGCCAAAGCTGCCTGGGAGTTCGCCCGCCTGGGTATACCCTCGCAGCGCAATGAGGCCTACCGATTCGCCAATCTAGAATCCCTCTTCGCGAAGAAGCTCAAGGTCTCGCTGCAGGATTCTGAACGCCTAGAACCCGTGGGGGGCATGTTTGAGTGCGCCATGCCGAAACTGGATGCCTACACCCTCTTCTTCGTGAACGGGCAGTACTTCACAGACTACGGCGAGCAGCTCACCGAGCTTACCGACGGGGTGGTATACGGCAGCCTGGGGCAAGCGCTAAAGCGGCGTCCAGACATTACCGACGACGTATTCCAGATTCCCGTGGGCGACCGTAACGACGGCCTCCCGGCCCTAGCCACCATGCTGGCCTACGACGGGATTTTTATCCACGTGCCGGCAGAGGTCGAACTCGATAAACCCCTACAGATTATACACCTGCTCCAGGGGGATGAGGATCTCTTGGTCAACACCCTCCACCACATACACATCGCACGGAACGCCAGAGCCAAGGTGGTGGTGATAACCCTAACGCTCTCTAATCGGGAATTCCTCGACAACTCGCTCTCATTCATGCGGCTCGAGCCAGGGGCGCAGCTCGACGTTACCCTCATGCAGAATGTGCATAACCATGCCCACGTGCTGCAGCACACCGTGGCCGAGGTGCAGGGCAACGCGAAGTTCAACTCTACCGAGCTGGCTCTCCACGGGGAGTTCATCCGTACCAATGCCTACGTGCAGCTCGTGCAGCCCAAAGCGCTCGCCCATGTGAACGGCCTCACGCTGCTGGATGGGCATCAGTTCGCAGAGCACCACACCATAGTAGACCACGCGGTGGAGGAATGCGAAAGCTCCCAGCTTTTCAAGCACATAGTGGATGGCGAGGCGGAGAGCTCGTTCTACGGCATAATCAACGTGGCCAAGGATGCCCAGCACACCCAGGCCTACCAGCGCAATGCGAACATCCTGCTCAGCCCCTCGGGCAAAGTACACACGCGCCCGCAGCTGATAATCCATGCCGACGACGTGAAGTGCAGCCACGGAGCCACGGTGGGGCAGCTCGATGAGGATGCCCGCTTCTACCTACAGCAGCGCGGGATACCGCTACAGGAGGTGAATCGACTGCTGATGATGGCCTTTGCGCACGATGTGCTCCAGGGCATAAGCCACCTCCCCCTCCGCGACCAGGTGGAACGCCTAGTGGAGCATCGCCTCAATGGGGAGGCAACGCAGGCAAACGCTGGCTGCCCCATGGTGCTCTAGACGCTAACCAGGACATTCGGCTTAAAAAAACTGTCGGTTGATGTTGCTTACGGAATTTAACCCCAACGCTATCCGCAGTGAATTTCCACTGCTAACCCGTGAGGTGAATGGGCGTCCATTGGTATACCTAGACAATGCGGCTACCACCCAGAAACCCCGCACGGTGCTAGAGGCTTTAGAGGCCGTATACACCCACTACAATGCCAACATCCACCGGGGGGTACACACCCTAAGCCAAGAGGCAACCCAAGCCTACGAGGAGGCTCGCACGACGGTAGCACAGCACATCGGAGCTCCAGAACGGGAGTCGGTCATATTCACCTCGGGAGCCACCGCAGGGCTGAATCTACTGGCCAACCTGCTTACAGAGCGCTATCTGCTTGAGGGGGATACTGTGCTGGTTTCGGAAATGGAACACCACTCAGACCTCGTACCCTGGCAGCTGAATGCGCCTCGCAAGGGGGCGAAAGTGGTGAAGATCCCCATTACAGACGATGGAGCTCTCGATTTAGAGCAACTGCAGGCTCTGCTCCACCGTGAGCGCGTTAAAATAGTGGCCGTGGCGCATGTATCCAATGTCCTAGGCAGGGTAAATCCTGTGGCAGAAATAGCCCGCATGGCGCATGCGCACGGCGTCCTGGTGGTGGTAGACGGCGCGCAGGGGGTGAAGCACGGCCGGGTGGATGTGCAGGAGCTAGGGGCCGATTTCTACGCATTCTCGGGGCATAAGATCTATGGCCCCACGGGCGTGGGGGTACTTTGGGGCCGCAGAGAGCTCCTAGAAGCACTCCCCCCCTGGATGGGTGGCGGTGAGATGGTGGGCACCGTGAGCTTTGAGGGCACCACGTATGCTGACCTCCCATTCAGGTTCGAGGCCGGCACGCCCCCCTACATCCAGGCCATTGGGCTCGGGCGAGCGCTGCAATTCTACCACGAGTGCAATCAGCAGGCGGTAAGCGAGCATGAGAATAGGCTGATGCGGCGTGGGTATGAGGGGATCAGCCAGATCAGAGGGCTAAGGGTGCTGGGCTATTCGCCAGATAATGCGGGCATTCTATCCGTTACACACCCTAAGATTCACCACTATGATCTTGGGGTGCTGCTCGACAGGATGGGTATCGCCGTCCGCACTGGCACCCACTGCGCTGAACCCCTGATGGCGCGATTCGGTATCACGGGAACTCTGCGCGCCTCATTCGCCCTCTACAATACCGAGGCAGAGGTAGATACCCTGATAGCAGGGCTCGAAAGGGCGGTTGGGATGCTCGCGTAAAGGTGTGGAATTTCAACCAAACCCCAGCGAAGAGATTCGACAACGGCGCTCTGATATCACCTCTAGCACCCCCCAGTCTCCCGAGTAGAGGCTGGGGGCTTTTTGCACTTAGCTCCACTACTCTGAGAGCTTTGCAAAAGCCCCGTACGGGTTCAACTCTTTTATAGGAGGGCTTTCCTCTTCCTGCAAATATCAATCACTTCCATTTTTCGAAGACAGTAGCGACGCGGCGTGCCGCATCGTTTATTTGATTTTTGCAGAGGTCTTACTCTATGCGCACTTTGCGCCCCCTGCTAAGAGTCCGCGCTCGATCAATCGCCAAAGGGGGTTTGCCCTCTTCCTATGTGTAAATAGATTTTAATCAGGCGATTCAATCTATACAACGCAGCGCGCCGCATTGCGAACAGCCATAACGCCAGCGTAATTTACTGTCCCTTTCCGCCATCTTTACCGCAAAAACTGCTTCTCCGTGTGGAAAAAATTGCCTACCTTGCAACGTTTATGATGGTATATTCATAAATAATTCGTTTAGCCTCTGCAAAAAAAAACTATGCAAGACTGCGAATTCATGAATTACCATTCGATGCATCAGAAAATGGTCGTGCAAGTTACACATAAATTTAAATGGTTATGTATAGATTCTACACACAAATCAGAGGGCTCATGAGGGTGGCAATGCTGGCCCTGCTCAGCATCGGGTTGGCATGGCAAGCCTCGGCGCAGAGCATCACCGTGCAGGTAACGGATGCCCACGGCACCACGCAGAAGCAGGGAAACTCGTTGAGCGAGGCGATGGCCGATGTGGTCTACCTGGAGGTGAAGGGCCTAGAGGTAACAGCCGGGAGCGTAACCGCGGCGGACTGGGACTGGCTGAAGGGTATCAAAAATCAGCTAAAGGAGAACCTGCAACGCCTCGTGGTGGCCGAGGGTGTACCCACAGCCGCCATGCCAAACGAGTGCCTAAGGGAATGCAAGGGGCTGGAGGAGGTGAAACTACTGGGCATCACCGAGATTGGGGAGCGCGCATTCTACGAGTGCTCAGTGCTAAAGGATGTGGTAATTCCCACAGTGGAAGAGGTGAAAGAGTACGCTTTTTACAACTGCGAGAGCCTAAAGCATTTAGATATCCTAAAGGTGAAGACGCTAGGAAGGTACTGCCTCGAATATTGCAAAAAACTCTGCTCTCTGAAATGCCCTCGGCTTGAGACTATCGGCACAGAATCCCTCTTTGGTGCAAAACAGCTACACAACCTCTACCTCGGGGCAACCCCTCCTGAGATAAAAGATTACTACCCATTCAGCGGCTGCCCATCGCCCCGCTACCTCATCCTCGCAGATCCTGACGGCAAGCCGCTAGAGGGGGCGGCCCTCACTGCGGCCAAGAACGCCTACGGGGCGCAGAGCCAAGGCAGGAAGTGGCACGGATGGACCTACCTCGGGCTGCGCAGCATCCATTCCACCTACACGAGCGGCAAGGAGCATGTGACCAACCTCCTGCCAGAGTTTGCTGGCAAAGAAGCTACCATAACCCTCACCGTAGACAAGGGCTACCGTCTGAAATCGCTCGAGGTACACAAGGCCGGCGACCCCTCTACCAAAGTCCCCGTGACCTCCTCAGGCAAAGACAACCAGTTCACCATGCCCGACTTCGATGTGGAGGCCACCGTAGAGGTGGTGCCGATAACCTACACGGTGGCGTTTAAAAACTCCTACTATAGCCACCCAAAAGGGACTATGAATCCTCAGACTTTTTTCTACGATGAGGAGAAAGCTTTGGATAAATGCGCCTTCACCTGGAGTGGGCACACTTTCAAAGGGTGGCGTAAATCCTTTGGATCAGTAGAATTCTCAGATGGGCAGGTGGTGAAGAACCTTACAGATGAAGAGGGGAAACAGGTAGAGCTGTACGCAGAGTGGGAAGCTGCCCCCCAGCGAGCTGTCAACATTGAGACCAAATACCTTGACAACAATTACTATGTGCGTGCTAAGGTGGTAATAACCAAAGCCGACGGCGAGGAATACAACGGTTACAATCCGCTCTACCAGGGGGAAGTGGTGACGGTTACTGTGAAAATGGATCCAACCTATAGTGATGGTTGGAAAGTCGTAAAGATTACCCTCAACGGGCAGGAGATCAACGATGGGCACACCTTTACCGTAGGGTCTGAGGATGTACACATAGTAGTAACCCTCGCCCTACGTAAAGAACTGTACCTAGCCGGCGCTCCCTACGATGGCGGCCAGCTGGTGGTGAAGGATGCCGAGGGCAAAACCCTCACCCTCCCCGTGGAGCTGCCTGAGGGCACTGAGGTCACCGTACTCGCCTACCCCAAAGAGGGATACTGGCTACGCAACATCACCTTCAACGGCAATGCGCAAAAAGTAAGCTACGGCACCACCAAGTTCAAAATCGTCAAGGGGACCAATCAGCTCTCGGCTACCTTTGATCATGAGCTCAAACGTGGGCACGTCCTCCTACCTGGCCAGGGCTACCCAGCCTTTGTAGAATCGGTGGTGGGTGGTAGCATCCGTGTTACCATAGGAGGAACCGAGGTGAAACCTGTGGGGGCAAGCTGGCTTGACTTCAGCAACTGGAATGCTGGCGAGGAGGTCTCTATCGTATTCCTGCCGCAGGATGGTTACAGGCCAGCCAAGCTCATTGTGATGGGCGAAACCGTATCAATCTCAGACAATAAAGCCACTTGGACTCTTCGCGAGGGTAAGAATGAGATCTGGTACGCCTTCACCTCTGGCAAGGGTGAAGAACCCAATGTAGATCGGGTAGAGAGCCTACTCCTCGCCAGTACCAGTGTGGTGGAGAATCCCTTCACTGATCGCCTCCTGGTGGAAGGTGCGCAACGGGTGCAAAGCTACCACCTGCTGAACGCCGCTGGGCAGTCGGTATATCGCGATACGCATTCGGGCAGCGAAAGGCTCGAGATCGCAACCAGCGGGCTACCCGCAGGACTCTACCTCCTCTGGCTGCAGGCCGACGACGGGGCGAAAGTTCTAAGGGTGATAAAGCAATAGACAGCAGGCGGGCGGTGGGCAACCATCGCCCGCTTCGCTTTGCCCCCTAGCGCAATGCAGTTGTACCGCGACTGAAGCCCACAGCACTATACAATTACTCCCATTTCCTCAGCAAGGCGAACTTTTACGGCTTTCCCCGCAGCTATTATTGCTGTTCGCCCGAAAAAGCACTACCTTTGCCCCGAATAAAAAGGCAACAGCCATGAATCCATTCCAGCAAGAGCTACTGCAAGGCATACCAGACGTGCTACCAGCACCCCAACCCCGCGATCCCAACGTAAGCCACGCCCCACGGCGCAAGGATATACTCACTCCAGAGGAAAAACGGCTGGCACTCCGCAATGCTCTCCGCTACTTCCCCACCAAGCACCACGCAGAGCTTGCTCCAGAGTTCGCCAAAGAGCTAGAGGAGTTCGGGCGCATCTACATGTATCGGCTTCGCCCCACCTACCCTATGTTCGCCCGTCCTATTGAGGAGTACCCTGCGCAATGCAGGCAGGCGGCGGCCATCATGCTTATGATCCAGAATAACCTCGATCCTGCTGTGGCACAGCACCCGCATGAACTCATAACCTACGGTGGCAACGGTGCGGTATTCCAGAATTGGGCACAGTATCGCTTGGTAATGAAGTACCTAGCCACTATGACTTGTGAGCAGACCCTGGTGATGTATAGCGGCCACCCACTCGGGCTCTTCCCCTCGCACAAGGAGGCTCCCCGGGTGGTAGTTACCAATGGGGTGATGATACCAAACCACTCCAAGCCCGATGATTGGGAGCGCTACAACGCCCTCGGGGTGACGCAATACGGGCAGATGACCGCAGGTTCGTACATGTACATCGGGCCACAGGGCATAGTGCATGGTACTACCATCACGGTTCTAGGTGCTGGTCGCATGCGTATGAAACCTGGGCAGACCGATTTGAGAGGGATGCTCTTCGTATCCAGCGGACTGGGGGGGATGAGCGGTGCGCAGCCCAAAGCAGGGCGTATAGCCGGAGTAGTGAGCGTAGTGGCAGAAATCAACCCGCTAGCCGCCAAAAAGCGCCACGAGCAGGGTTGGGTAGACGAACTGCATGAGAATCTCGACCTCCTCATCCCCAGAATCCGCAAGGCTACTGAGGCTAAAGAGATCGTCTCGCTAGCCTACGTGGGCAATGTGGTGGACCTCTGGGAACGGCTGGTGAAGGAAGGCATACAAGTGGATTTGGGTAGCGACCAAACCTCGCTGCATAACCCCTTTGCTGGGGGCTATTACCCGGTAGACCTCAGCTTTGAGGAGGCCAACCGCATGATGGCTGAGAAGCCCGAGGAGTTCAAGGAAAAGGTTTACGCCTCACTTCGCCGCCAAATGAAGGCTATCAATACATTGGCCAGCAAGGGAATGTATTTCTTCGACTACGGCAACGCCTTCCTGCTAGAGAGCAGCCGCGCAGGGGCTGATGTCATGAATGACAAGGGTACTGGATTCAGATACCCCTCGTACGTTCAAGACATCATGGGGCCGCAGTTCTTTGACTATGGGTTTGGCCCATTCCGCTGGGTATGCACCTCTGGCAAGCCTGAAGACCTTGCGAAAACTGACCAAATAGCCCTAGAAGTCCAAGAGGAAATGCTGAAAACTGCCCCAGAAGAGATTCAAGGGCAGCTTAAGGATAACATCCATTGGATACGGGAGGCCGGTGCCAACAAGCTAGTAGTCGGCTCTCAGGCTCGTATTCTCTACACCGATGCCGAGGGAAGGGCGAAGATTGCCGCAAGGTTCAACGAGGCCGTGCGCAACGGTAAGCTGGCAGCTCCAGTAGTGCTAGGGCGAGACCACCACGATGTCTCTGGAACAGACTCCCCCTACCGAGAAACGAGCAATATCTACGACGGCTCGCAGTTCTGCGCCGATATGGCAGTGCAAAACGTGATTGGCGATGGATTCCGTGGCGCCACCTGGGTATCACTCCACAACGGCGGCGGCGTTGGCTGGGGCGAGGTGGTAAACGGTGGCTTTGGCATGGTGCTGGACGGTAGCCCAGAAGCGGATGTTCGCCTAAAACGCATGTTGTTCTGGGACGTGAACAATGGGATTGCCCGTCGTGCCTGGGCGCGTAATATAGGAGCTGAACACGCTATAGCCCGCGAAATGAAACGCACCCCTGAGCTTACCGTCACGATGCCAAATCACGTAGAAGACGGGTTGTTAGAGAAACTTCTTGGGTAAACCCCACATTCTGAAGAATGAAAAAGCCTGCATGCCATAAGTGGTATACAGGCTTTTTCATAATCACCCTATCCAAATCAGCATGCCAACCCAACGCACCTACAGCCAGGAGGATCTACCTTGGGAGCCTATCCGTAAACCTCCCCGATTCTCGCCATATCTTCGTGCTAAAGTCTACCTTTTCTACTGCGCCATTATGGCCATTGCCGTGGGTCTCCTATGGTTAGCAAGGCGATGTGGAGACAGCGTAGATCTCTCCACCCTCCAGGTTGAAAATGATACCACACAGCTATTCGCCAACCCGTGCCCTAACCTAGATACCCCTACCATTACCTATCGTTGGTTGAATATCAACCACCTAACCTATAGGCAATTGGTAGCACTAGGGCTTCAGCCGGCTCTAGCAGCCAGAGCCACCATCGGGAGAGCAGACACTTTCGGGTCATTACGGGAATTCTGGCGAACTGCTTGGTACGACAGCACCTTTACTGCCAGGTATAGAGGGCGTCTCTACGTGCCAAAACCCAAAACGGTTCGCGCTCTGACAGATGTTTCTTACAGGCAAGAATACCACCACCAGAAGAGGGCAACCAGCCCAAAACCTCAAGCTCTCTTCTCCTTCAACCCCAATACCATCAGCAAGGATTCCCTGGTGCTACTCGGGTTCTCACCCAAACAAGCCCAGTCCATCCTGAACTATCGGAGCAAGGGTGGCTCTTTCCGCAAAGTGGAGGATTTCAAAAAGCTCTACGTGGTAGACAGCGCTTGCTACAAGAGACTAGTCCCCTACATTCAACTAGATAAGACGAGAAACGTTACGCGAAAACGTGTAGAACCTGAGGATAACCCTCAGCAGCCCAACGCCAGCCTAAACCACTCTGAACCTGCCAATAGCAAACCCAAGTCTCAGAATCGCTGGCATCCATTCCCCTTCAACCCGAATACTATCCCTAAAGATTCTCTAGTGCTGCTTGGATTCTCACCCAAACAAGCCCAGACCATCCTGAACTATCGGAGCAAGGGTGGCACATTCCGCAAAGTGGAGGATTTCAAAAAACTTTACGTAGTGGATAGTCTCTGCTACGAAAGTCTTAAGGCGTTTATCCGTCTAGAGTAAATGGCAGGCTGCCAATGAACCTCTACCTCCCTACTACCAGCAACTTCACCCATTGCGTCTTAGGGCTTTCCTCTTCCAATAGAGAAAGAGAAATCTAGGCATCTCACGATACCAATCAACCGGCATACCAGATCATTTTCCCCAATCCCCCACCTCCCAACCAAAACGACAACAGCCCCCAGTGTCAAATAACGCAGAAACTGCTCCCAAATGGCACTGTATTTTGCGCTCATTGCCCTTAACACCTTCACCAGAAGACAACACCACAGTGTCTAGCTAGAGCTGGAGTACTGTCAAAATGAGAGTCCTCCCCTTGTTGGCCCCAGATGTGCAGCAGTCAATTCACCTAACGCCATTTCCCCGCGCATATTGCGCGGGGGTAAAAAAAAAGCCCCGCGGGCCAGGGGCCCCGGGGCGCAGGGTGGCGGCGACCTACTCTCCCGCCCATCGCGGGCAGTACCATCGGCGCGGGCGGGCTTAACTGCTCTGTTCGGGATGGGAAGAGGTGGGGCCCCGCCGCGGTGGCCGCCATGCCAAGGACT
>LIIK01000026.1 GCA_001421095.1 Candidatus [Bacteroides] periocalifornicus
CGCCTATCCCTACACCATCGCCTAACCATCGCCGTACCAACCTAACACCATCGTCGCTGTTCGTTCGGATTTTGCGCTGAAATCCGAACGAACAGCGGCGATGGTACGGCGAAGGTAGGGCGTTGGTATGGAGTTGAACCCCTCCGGCTACCGGGGCGATTGCCACAGGACTGCAGGCTAGGGTGGCGAGAAAAAAATCGCCCCAGGTTGCATATCGCATGAAAAATTTCGCTAACTTGCAACCGATTTTTAGCGGTTTCTCCGCACGCATTTCACAACCTAAATTCTTAGCATCATGCGAAAACTTAGATTCCTCACTATGCTGGCCGCCGTGCTCGCGCCGCTGTCGCTCTACGCGCAGCAACCCGTGCGACTGAGCGGCCACCAATTCGTGCCTGACCAAAACGTGGTGCAGGCATCCCAAAAATCAGGGGCTGCTCCTCTCAAATCGCTAGGGAAGGCGAGTAACGGCTGGCACAATGCCCTGATACAGCTCCGCGCGCTCCCCTCCGCAGCCGAGGTCGCCCAGCTCGAAAGGAGCGGGATTCGCCTAGGCGACTACGTGGGCGGCAATGCCTACTGGGCGCTGGTACGCGAGGGGGTAAGCCTCCAAGGGCTACGCGCCTCTAGGCTCACCTCCGTTATGGGTATACGCCCAGAGTGGAAGCTCAACGATGCGCTGCGCGGTGGGCCGCTACCCGAATGGGCCAGAGCGGGCAGCAATGCCGCCAAGGTGGTGGTACGCTACGCGCCCAATGCCACTGGGCAGCAGGTGGCCGCCGCCTTGCAGCTGCTGGGGGTTGGAGATATAGAGGTGGTAGAGCAGTTCAGGGCTGTCTACGCCGAGATGCCGCTAAGCGCCTCCTCCAAGGTGGCCGAGCTACCCTACGTGCTCTCTGTGGGGCTATACCCGCCACCCGCGGAGCTTAATAACTACAACGGGCGCATCATAGGGCGCGCCAGCGTCCTGAATACCCCCGCAGAGCTCGGTGGTTGCGGGCTCATGGGCAAGGGGGTTAAGATCGGAATATGGGATGCCAACGTGACTGCCCACGTGGATTTTGGCCCCCGCGTACACACCCAAGAGTATGAGCTGTACGACGCGCACGGCACGCATGTAACGGGCACGATACTCGGCGCGGGACTTATGGATCCGAACGGGCGCGGAATGGCCCCCAAGGCTGAGGCCTGGACCTGGAACTTCAACACGCAGCGGAACGGCCTCAGCGCGCAGACCGAGATGGGGATTGCCAAGAAAACGGAAAATATAACCCTAACCTCAAACTCCTACGGGCTATCCTTCTCACGCCTCTGCTCGTACATGAAGCAGCTCGGCTACAGGGCCTCAGACTACAATCTCGACCTCCTGACAAATCAGTACCCTACGCTACAGCACATCTTCGCCGCGGGGAATGACCAGGATGGTTGTGCCGACGAAACCGCAGCGGTTTACGGCAAGGCCGGCTACGGCACTGGCACCAATCGTTCCAAAAACTCTATTCACGTTGGGGCGCTTGACGAAACGCTAAAAATGACCTCCTTCAGCAGCTGGGGCCCCACCAACGACGGCCGCATGTTCCCCACCATATGCGCCAAAGGGAATGAGACCTACAGCTCTGTGCCAGACAATAGCTACAAACGGATGAGCGGTACCAGCATGGCCTGCCCCACGGTAACTGGCCACGCCGCCCTCATAGTAGAACGCTACGCGCAGCTCAACGGCGGGAAAGACATGCCCTCTGTGCTACTCCGTAACCTGCTGGCCAACACCGCTACAGACCTCGGGAGGCCAGGCCCCGATTTCCAGTTCGGCTATGGACTCATGAATGCTGAGCGAGCCGTTCAGGCACTGGAACACAGCTGGTATCTTAATGACAATGTCAACAACGGACAGACGAAATCCCACAAGATCACCATCCCCACTGGGTGCAAGGGGCTTCGTGTGATGCTGGTATGGAACGACCCGGCCTCTGCCAAGGAGTACGCATGGGAAGAGTCGATTTTGGTGAACGACCTCAACCTCTCGGTAAAAGTCGGCAACACCCCATTCCTCCCGTGGGTTTGCGACCCCTCGCGTGGCAAGGTAGAAGAGCCCGCTGCCCGCAAGGTGGATAAACTCAACAATATTGAGCAGGTAACCCTGAACACCAATGAGCTGAAGGGGGCCAACGAGGTAATCGTAACGATTGAAGGCAAGCGTATTACCAATACCTCCCAAGCATACTCCCTCACCTGGTATTTCGAAGAGGATGAGCCGCGGCTGATTTCACCTGCCGATGGGATGCAGGTGGCTGCTGGGGGCGAATGCTACCTGGCGCTGGAGAATGTGACAGCCCCCTACCGCATAGAGTTCTCATATGATGGTGGCGAAACCTACATCTACCGCGGGCGGGTGAAGAGCCCCATGTACCAACGCCCCATAGATGTGCCAGCCGATGCCCCCGTCACTAGTAAAGCCCTAGTCCGCGTGACAGACGCCAACGGAAAAGTGGTGCGTAGCCCCCATCCCTTCACCATCACGCCGCAGGTGGAAGGCGTAGAGCTCACCACGGGCGAATGCGGCACCAGCGGGTGGAAACTGAAATGGAATAAGGTGGATGCCGCCAAGGATGGATACGTTGTGCTGATGGCCAACCCCGACACCGATGGCGAATTCAAACAAATCACAGCAACCGATACGAAGGAGGCGGTAGAAGTTGACATCCCTAGCAACCTCTTCACAGATGTAGAGCGCCCGATATTCGCCGTGGCGGTTAAAACGGGCCCATCCACTTGGGGTATTCGCTCCAAGGGTGTACTTGGGAGCTACGCCGTACCCGTGAAGCTGACGGAACAACAGCTCCCATTCCACGATTACTTCAAGCAGATCCCCCACAAGTATTTCAGCATAAAAGCCGGGGCTAATGTAACGCCGAAGTTCGTGCGGAACACCACCGTTGGGCTGCCCGCAGGGGCTAACCTCTTCGGGCTGGTCTGCACGAAGGCGCACAAGGATTTCGATACCATCGACTACTTCAACGAGGCCAAGAATGCAATCAACATGGCCAGCATGACCATGTGCGAACTCGACCTCACAGGGATGCCGAGTTCTGAAAGCGTGCTACTGCGCATATTCGGCTCACTAGCCGCTGGGCAGAGTGGGGCCAAAACCGCCAGGATGCGCGTGAAGGCCGGGCCAAATGGTGACCAGCTCCTCACCAGCCTCCAGGGCAATGAGGTAAACCTCCCCTCGAGTGTCGATGAGGATTGGGGCTACAAGCTCCAGGGGAACATCAAGCACAAGGTGGTAATAGAGTTCGCCGGGCTTGGGCGTAACGACCTCCTCGCGGTAGGCGGCGTTTCGGTAGAGAAACTCCAGCCCAAACCCTCTGTGCGCCTCCAGCTGGCCTCAGCCCCTGAGGATGGGGTGAACCTCGGCAAGGAGAAATTCACATTCCTAGTGTCGAACACCAGTACCGAAGCGCTGAAAAACCTTCTGGTGAAGGGCTACCGCGACGGGAACTGCGTGGCCACCGCCAAGATAGAGGAGCTCAAGGGGCTCGATAAGAAGGCTGTGACGCTCCTGGTGGATGTTAGCAGCCAGAAGGAGATGGGCGAGTTCATCGACCTCCGTTTTGAGTGCGTGGTCGATCCGCTCACCCCTGCGAGCAATGGGATAGTGGAATACCAGGTGTATAACAAGGGGAAGGTGGTACCCATAGGGTTGACCAAGATGGTCAGCACCCTCTTTGGGCTACTTCCCTCCGACCCGCTCGAAACCCGAGTGGTAAAGGAACGGCTGATATTCACTGACGATGGGGGGCTGCTGAAGCCTTGCAGCACAGGGCAGGGGTCGTCGCTGAAATTCTTGCCCGCAGACCCCAATCTTAAGGTCCGCGTGAAGTTCACCCGCTTCAGCACCGTTGATGGCAAGGGGGCGCTCCGTGTCTACACCTGCAATGTGCCGTCTGATCTCAGTAAGAAGGGTCTGGTATACAGTGCCTACCTCATGGGCGATACCATCAATGAGAGCACGTCGCCCATTACCTTCACCTCGCAGGCCGACGATGGCGGTATCCTATTCTACTTCGAATCGGTTTCCTCTGGGGAGATCGGCAGCGGCTGGGTGGCCGAGGTAGACCTAGTACCACCTGCTAACACCCTAACCCTTACCGATGTAAAGGCTTCGCAGCAAGGGAATGAGGAAACGGGGCTCGTACCCCTACAGCTAACGATCAATAACGTCAGCTCCGCCCCGATAAACGATGCCCACGTGGTAGTGGTAAGAGGCGATAAGTACGTGTTCGACGAGAAGATCGCAGGGCCGCTAGCACCGGGTGTAAACCCCATAACCACCACCCGCAAGATTGCGCTCCCGAAGGCTGCCCCTGTTCGCCTACGTGTCTACATAGAGCATCCGAGCGACAGTGAGGGCAGCGACAACGAAAAGCTGGTGTACGCCGTGTACGACCGCTACTGCATCCCGAACCCCACGCCAATCCAGGGCGTTATGCTCTCAAAGGTGAAGTACATGCAGGATTCCCTTACGCTTAGCACAACGCGCTCCTCGGCCATGAGCTACAACCTCACGAAGCCGCTCATTGTCTACAAAGGTGAGGGTACTGCAGAGCTCACCGTAACGTCAACCGGCAAAGTACTCGCAGACTACAGCGTGGCCCTATGGATTGACTGGAATGACAACGGGGAGCTGGAAGAGGCCGAACGCCAAGTAGCAGCCCTGGCAGAAGGGGATGCAAGCCCAGTGAAGTTCGCCCTCGACCTCTCCAAAAATTCAGGAGGCTACAAGCGTGCCCGCCTGATGGTAGGCTCTACTAGCGAGCTCAATAGCGCCTGCACCGCGCCTACCCTCGGCAATGCGCAAGACTTCATTCTCAGTGTGGCAAGCTCTGCCTTCCCCAGCAAGGGCGACCTCGAGTTGGCATCGCTGGATATCGGTAAGAGCGGCCTAAAGCTCAAGAGTGACCAGCCCATAACGATCTCGGTGGCCAACCACTCCAACACGGACTACGAGGGTACTGTGAAGGCCAAAATCACCGTAGACGACCTCGCGCCTGTGGAAGAGGAACTGAATTTCATAGGTGCTAACAAGCTCCAAGCCTTCACTGGCACCAAGGAGATCACGCTAGACTCCAAGGCCAACCTGAGCGCTGTGGGTCTCCACACCGTAACCGTAGAGCTGCTCGATAACCCCGTGGTGGAGAACAATAAGCAGGTGGCCACGGTATCCTGCATAGTGCCCGCTACGGATGGGCTATTCGCCCTCGACTTCAAGACCCAGAAAACCCAAGACGAATGGGTAGACCTCACCAGCACGGCCACTCGGCTCAACAGCTCGCTTACCGCCATGAGCGTGGAGATGGTCTTCCGGATCGATAAGCCACAGTTCAGCACGCTGATGCTGGCGCCCGGGTTCAAGGTGTACACCACCTACAATATGGCTGGAGGGATTCCCGATAACTGCATTGCCATGATACTCGGCGGGGCTATGCTAGCCTACACGCCTGCGCAGAGCATCACTCCTGGGCAGTGGCACCACCTCACCATCGCGATGGATGAGATTGAAAATGGATTCTTCGGCAGCTACTGCGATCTCGCGGTGTATATCGATGGGAAGGAATGCACCCTGACAACCGAAGGGTCTGGCGCGCCAAAATTCTCTGGGCAGCTCAAACTCTGCCCGAAGTTTGATGGGCAACTCAAGCTCTTCCGTGCGAGCAAGGTGGCGCTAGGGCCATCGGACATCAAGCCGTTCGAGCTTGTCCGTAAGGACGACGGGAAGCTCCCTACCTCCTACATCTCCGAGTTTGCCTTTAACGAGGGCACATCGAACAACGCAAGCGTCTCTGGCATCATGTTTGCCGATATCCACGCCAGCCTAGAACGGCTCACCCAAGCTGACGGCGGCATCTGGATGCCCGTGAAGGATGTGATAGGTGGTTTCAAGTTCGAGCATCAGGCCAAGCAGGAAGAGACCTCGCCCAACAACTACACCATCACCTTCGAACTCGGTAGCCCCGAGAAGGTTAAGGGTACTATCACCACCTCGGTGCCAGGCGCTACGGTAACCTACAAGGATGCGAAGATCGATGCCAATACGGTATTCGACTTTGCCCAGCCGGTGGTGCTCGACGGCAAGGCGCAGTTCTTCGGCCATGCCCTGAACCAAACGCTAACCCTAACCCGCAAGGAAGACCTCTCGAATGCGTGCGACCTCACGGAATTCAAACTCGAGAAGGGCAACCATGACGGGCTAAACGAGGACATCGTGGTTTCCTCCCCAGAGCAGACGGTACAGATCAAAATCCCCGCTGCGAAGGGCGTAGTAGATCCCGCTAAGGTGAAACCAACCTTCCTCGTATCCCAAGGGGCATCGCTGATGCTGGGCGACACCAAGCTAACTAGCGGCGAGAGCGTGATTGATCTTAGCGCTCCCCAGCTAGTGACGGTAGTGGCTGCCAACGGCAGTACGAAGAGCTACGAGCTAGTCCTAGCGATGGAGCAGAGCATCACCTGGAGCTTGGAAAGCCTCAGCTACACCTATGGGGATAACCCGGTAGATGCTAAGCTATCCGTATCGCCTAACCACGAACCCGTAGTCACCAGCGATAGGGCTGAGGTGGCCTCTGTGGTCAATGGCGAGCTGAGAATCGGCGTTCCTGGCACTGCGAACCTCACCGCCACTAGCCCGGCCTACGGGGCTTACGGCAGCGCTGCCGAGGTGGTCAAAACCATCACCGTTCAGAAAAAAACTACTGATGTGAAGGTGGCCAACAAGAAGTACAACTTCGGCGAGCCGCTAACCCTAGCCTTGGAATACACCTCGCTAGTGAACCCAGAGGACTACCGCACCCTGCCAGATCCGTTTGCCAAGGATTGCTTCACCGTGAAGAACAGCAGCAACACCGTGGTAAACCCAAGCAGCGTACTCCCGCAAGGCATCTACACGGTAGAGGCTAAGGCCAACAAGGGCTACGAAACGGAGTTCTACAAGATCACCCCGGCCAATGGGCAATTTGAGATTGTTCAGGGTTCCGTATGGACGGTAACCGTAACGGTGAATGACGGTATCTCATCGCCTATACAGGATGCAACCGTGATAGTGGGCGATAAGGCGACAAAGACCGATGCGAGCGGTACGGCAAAGCTCTACCTCAGCGCAGGGCAGAAGTACGCCCTCACGGTGCGCAAGGAGGGATACATGGAGGCGAGCAAAGAGGTGGATCTCTCCGTTGGTCAGAATAAGAGCGAAACCATAACGCTACTCCAGGCCAACCTTACGCTTACCTACAAGGTAGCCAACCAGGATGAAGGTGAGATAGTGGGTGAAACCGAACAGAAGCTAGCGCCTAACTCCAAGGGGCAACCGGTTTGGGCAACGCCAAAGCCTGGCTTCACCTTCGATAAGTGGGACGACAACTCTACCGACAACCCGCGTATCGATGGGAATCTCACGGCTAGTAAGACCGTTACCGCGAGCTTCACGGCCCTGCAGTTCACCCTTAAGTACACCGTGGGCGCTGGAGGCCGAATCAAGAGCGGGAATGGCAACCAGACGGTGGCGTACAACACCGATGGCGCCGAGGTGGAGGTAGAGCCCGAGGATGGCTACTACTTCATAGCCTGGAGCGACGGGGTGAAAACGGAAAAACGGAAGGATAAGGGCGTAAAGGCCAACATAGACGTAACGGCCAACTTTGCCGCCTACCAGCAGCTCCCGTGCACGAATAACTTCGAATCTGGCGAGTTTGGCGAGGGCTGGTACACCGAGAGCGTTGGAAAAACCTACAACCCGTGGTTTATCACAAACGTAGGGCAGGCCTCCCTTTCCCCATTGCACGGGTTCTTTGCTACCTGCAATTCAGATAAAGAAGGCAGCGGATCGCATACGACCTCCTTCCTTTACTCTCCGAAATTCACGCTGGGTAGCGACTGGAAGGGCGATATCCTAGTGAGCTTCGTCTACACGCTTAGATCCTTTTATAGCGTAGATCTCTTCCTAGAAATGAGCCTCGACGGCGGTGAGTGGAAGACGCTAAAGGATTTCAACAAGAGTGCGCTCTCGTCCACGGTCTACAACCATGAGGTGAAAGAGGCAGACCTCAGCGGCAAGAAAACCGTCCAGTTCCGCTGGAAGTACGATGCTGGGTGGGCCTACGCTGTAGAGATCGATGATATCTCTATAAGCAAGAAGGTGGAGAAGGTGAAGATCCACTACAAGGCCACACCTGAAGGCAGCGGTACGTTCACCCTGGTGAATAGCGATGGCAGCCAGGTGTCAGGTATCACAGAGCAGGAGGTTGAGCAAGGGACAACACCCGCAGTGGTAATAGCTGAATCTGCAGCAGGATTCCAGTTTGCCAGCTGGGACGACGGGAGTAAAAACGCCACGCTTGCGGACAATTCGCCCGCGTGCGTAGAGGCTACCCGAACCGCCACGTTCACCGATGCTACCAAGGCTACCATAACCTACAGGGTGCTGCCTGCCGGCACGGGCAAATGCCAAGTAAACGGCACCGATGCCACCGAGCAGACCGTAACGAAGGGAACAAATGCCGCGGTAACTGCAGTAGCCACACCGGGTTACCACTTCCTCCAGTGGGCTGAGAATAGCGAAACGAATGCTAGCTTTACCCTCCAGAATGTGCAGGAAGATGCCACCCTTACGGCGACCTTCGCGAAGGATGAGGCCTACTCCGCCCACTTCTTGGCAATGGATGAGAAGGGTGTACCCGTAAGCGGTGTCACCATCACCTTTGAGGGCGAACACCTAACGACCGCAAGCAACGGCGAGGCCACGACGACCAATAAGTACGCCCCTGGCAGCTATACCTACAAGGCTGAAAAGTCGCCCTACCTCTCCATCAATGGACACGCCAGCCTCTCAGAGCTGCAGTCCACCACGGTTATCACTATGCGGATGCCACTGAGCATACAGTTCAGAGTACGCAATGCCGCAGGTAACCCGCTAGATGGTGCGAAGATTACGACGCAGTACGGCGAGAAGACCACATCGTCCAGTGGCGATGCACTGGTAGAGGCTGCCCTCGGGAAGCTCTCCTACACTGTAACCAAGGCGGGCTACGCTGATGTAAAGGGGAGCACTGTAATCTCTACAACCTCTCCAGCCCCCGTAACCGTAGTGCTACCAGCTCTTCGCAAGATCACCCTCTACGTAAAGGATGGTGCGACCCCACTTGCGGATGCCGTAGTGGTAGTTGGCGATGAGACCAAGATAACCGGTGCAGATGGGAAGGCTGAATTTGAACGTGAGGATGGGAAGACCTACACGGCCAGCGTATCGCACAGCGGTTACGTATCGCAGTCAGGTACCATAGCGCTCAAAGGTACGGACTACACGTACGATGTGGTACTCGTCCCCATTAAGTACAAGGCTACGTTCATAGTGACCGACGGGTTCGCTGCGCTAAAGGATGCCACCCTCACCATTGACGGCCAAACGCTACAGACCAATGACGAGGGGAAGGCGGCTCAAGACCTCAAGCTCGGCACCTACCACTACACCGCGGCTCTAAGCCCCTACCACAATGTAGAGGGTGATATCACGGTGACGGCCAATGTTACCGAAAAGGTTACCCTGACCCGAGACTACTCCGTGACATTCCAGGTGGTGGATGTGAATGGTGTAGCACTCAAGGAGGCAACCCTAGAGGTGGATGGCACACCGCTAACCCTTGACAACGATGCCAAGGCCCAGGTAACGCTCGCCCCAGGTAGCCACCTCTACAAGGCTACATTGGAAGGGCACACTACCCGTGAGGCCTCTGTGAACGTGTCGAACAAGGATATCGAGGAGAAGGTTGTACTCCTAGAATCCCTCTTCACCGTAACCTTCACCGTGAAGGATGGCGAAGAGCCCGTGAAGGAGGCGGCCATAGAGATCGAAGGGCAAACGCTAACAACCGACGATAACGGGGTTGCCACCATAGATCTACGCAATGGCGACTATACCTTCAAGGTGACCAAGGAGAGCTACGAGGAGTACAACGGCTCGGTAAAGGTAGACAACACCGCCGCGGCTGTCGATGTTGCCCTAGTGAAGAAGGGGGTATCGCCTAGCCAGCACACCGTAACCTTCGCGGTGAAGGATACTGACGGGAAAGCCGTGCCAAAAGCTACAGTGGAGATCAACGGCCAAACCCTAACCACTAAAGACAACGGTGAGGCAACCATCGACCTACCCGAGGGCACCTACCCGTATACCGTAAAGAAAGACGGTTACAATACGTTCACCGACAAGCTGACGGTAGCTGGGAAGTCTATACTGCAAGCCGTAACGCTACAGCAAACGCCGCATGCGGTAGAGAGTTCGCTGCTGGCTGAAGTGGTGGTCTACCCGAACCCCTGCCATGATGAGCTCCACCTCCGTAGCACCTCGGCTCTTCGGACGCTGGCGGTGGTGAACTCCCAAGGGCAGACGGTGCTAACCGCAATCCACAATGGAGCGGCAGAGCTCACGCTACGCGTGGATAGCCTACCCGCGGGCCTATACCTGCTGCAGCTTACCGACACCACGGGTGCGACACGAACCCTACGCTTTGCGAAGCAGTAGGCAACCCTACGAGAGAAAAGGGGGGAGGCTCACGCCTCCCCCCTTTTTTCTTCTCCACACAGCATAACGAAACCGCGATGCGGCGCCACTTTTATCGCGACGCGGCACGCCACGTCGCTACAAGAGCAGGCGCGCTTGCCAGATTCTACCATCTGCTAGGTGAATTCACTTACCGCGCACCGTTCCCAGTGCTTGTATTTCAAGATATAATCGCTAAATTCGCGGTGGTAAGATTCATTCGGTAACCAGATTAAACTAAACGATCATGGTGCAGAAATACAGCGTATGGAGCTGGCTGTTCGTAGTGGCCATAGTTGCTGTATCCCTATGGAGTTGCGGTGGTACTGGTGATAGCAACCAGAAAATTGCAGGCCCAGCGCAGGACTCCACTGAAGCCCCACTACAGGAAACCTACCCCATCCCCCCGCTAGCCGATGTGGTGAGCCGACTGCAGCAGGCTGGCGTGGGCTACGTGATCGATGCGGGAAACGACCCACAGCGCGCCGTCAGCTACGAGACCTCGTGGGCACGGGCTATCAACCTGGGTATCTACGGTGCCGATCTTAGCTACGCCTCCACCTATGGCGTAAAGGCTGATGTGCTCCACTACTACAAGGCCACCCTAGAGCTAAGCCGCGCGCTAAACCTAAAGCTCGACATGCTAGAACGCCTAGCGGCCCAGGAGGAAAAACAGCTGCAGAATAAGGATAGCCTTCGGGCCATTGCTACCCAGTCGATCTACGAAACCTACGCCTCGCTATGCACAAATGGGCAGTCTGAGGAGGCGGTGCTCTTCCTAGCGGGTGGCTGGCTTGAGGCGGTATACCTAGGGGCCAACATCGCAAGCCTAAGCCGGAGAAACCAACAAGTGGTAGAGCTACTTCAGCAGCAGGAATCTACATTCCAAAGCATCATGCGTCTTCTGGATAGGTACAAAAAGACCCCAGCTGGCGAGGCTATGCTCACCATTTTCCAGGACCTCCAGCCGAGCTTTGAAGCGCTACGCACAAAACCTGACACCCAGACCACGCAGACGCTCACCGACCAGCTAGAGCAGGCTCGCGGTAAGCTGATTGCGCAGTCCTAAAACGGGCAACCACACCCGCAAGCCATTTTCCACAGAAATCCTACTTCAGGCCTGGATTTCGCCTGTGCCGTAAGCTGCCTCAGCGCGGTCAGTAAGGCCAGCCACACGGCAAAGTGCAGATGGCATGCCGCTACCACCCCTGCGGTATTGAGATGGTGCGTGCAGGGCTCTCATTGCTTGCGCCAAAAACGCTCGGTTAAAACCCGTTAAGAAGACATTGGACACTCCCAACGGCGGTACGATATGCCCAATCGCAATGCAACACGCTGGTTGTGAATCATTGGGTACTGGGGCAACGCAATATGCCAGTTGCGATACGGTATGCCATGCTGCAACCAGGAGATGGTGGCAGAAATCCACACACTCCTCGCAACCAAGGATGTCCAAATTTTCACCCGTTGCCTCTATCTACCCCCAGAGTATGCTGAGCCCTCGTAAGCTGGTGCGCATATGGCTACTTGCGGTAAGCACCATGCCGTTGCTATTCGCCTGCCAAGAACGTAACGCCACCACGCAGGCCGAGCGCCTCAAGAGCCTAACCGCCGAAATGCTCGACCTCGACTCTGGGGTCTGGTACGCAAGCCACATGGTGGCCTTCAGCCCGTCGCCCCAAGTGGCCCTCTCGCTCATGGCAGATACCGACCTACCCTTTGAGGCAGAGCTCATCTGGACTACCGATGCGAAAGAGATCGGGAACGATGCACCTGCGAGTTCCTTCGGGCTGGGCGCTGTAAGTGCAGATTTCATGTACTGCGCCTACTACGGCGAGAAGCAGGCCTGCGGCGACCTCCTACGCACGCTGGGCAGCCTGGCCGAGACACTGGGGCTGGTTTCTACGCTTACACCTGTCCAGCTCGACAGCCTACGAACCCAATGGGGCTCTACCCAAGGGCCGCCCCCGAGGCTGGCACCGCTGCTGCTGCGCGCTAGCCAACAGCTCTGCGATAGGGGACACCCTGAACTCTACGCTATCATGTCGACCGCGGGCTGGCTAGAGAGTACCCGCCTCCTCGCAAACCTCGCCTACATGCACCCGAACCCACGGCTACGCCGCCTGGTGGCAGAGCAACGGTTTACGCTAAAGGGAATTCTCGAACTATTGGCCGGCTACGTATACCGAGTGCCGCTTGCCGCCAAGCTCTACGCACAGCTCTCCGCGCTCAATGAGCTCTACCTAGGCGTGCAGATAGCCTATGACTACGCCCCAAGCGAGGTAGACACCGCCGCCCACCTCACCACGCTCCACGGCACCATGCGCATTGCCATGTCTACACCGCAGCTACAGGCCATTGTACAGAAAATCAACGGTATAATGGATGAGGGAAGGAACTCATAACCCTGCCGACTGCGGCCAGCCTCACACTGCACAGGCAGCCCATACCCTACGCGGTGATTCCACTAGGTTAGTGTAGGAGCATAACATTGGGGCGCTGCGCATCCCCACAGGTTTGCAACCAGTTCACCCCCTCTGTTCAGCAGTCTAAAATCCCTAGAACAACCGTACGGAGGATGTTGAAAAGCTCCCCCTCACCGTTCTGATTGGTAGAATCAACATTCCACCCTTAGCATCTGCATGATGGCCTTCACTCCAGCAATCCCAGTATCTCTACGATCTGTTGCGCTGCTCCTTCTGCTACACGCAGCCAGCGCTCTGGCAGGGCTAGCGCAAACCTTGGCCGACCAGGAGCCGCAAGAGCAGCTAGAAGCCCAGTGCGCCGCATTGCTAGGCTCTGGGGTTGTTCCCGATGGGCAGGAGTTCTACCGCGCCCTGACCATAGGAACACGCGCGGAGTGTAGCCTCACCTTCTACGCCGGGCTTCGCTATCGGCTAGCCTTCTCGGTATCGCAGCCCGATGTCGCCGTAGTCTACACGCTCTATGATAATGACCGGAAGGTCCTTTTTGAGAGCCGTGGGTACGGCAATCCGGCCTGGTGGGATTTCCGTTTTGACGCCACCTCCACCTGCACCCTCTCCCTTTCCCTCGTCTCCCGAGGCCGCCCTGTGGCTGGGGTGCGCTACGCCATGCTGCGGGTCGGTTTCTGCCCCCCTACTAGAAAAGATACCCTATGAGCGAGAGTGTACTACAGGCCCTCATGCAGCTTTTCGCCATCGTGGCGAGCGCGGCGCTAGAGGATGGTGAGGGGCGAGGGCGCGTGCAACGCAGCACAGTGGAGCAATTCCTCAACCAGCAGATAGCGCTCAACCAGGTAGAACGTTACCTAGAGATCTACGATGCCTTCTACCAGCAGCACCTAGCCCGGCAGCAGGCCAAACGGACTTCGTACAAGCATACATCATCCAGCTCTGTGCGGGTGCTGCGTATCTGCGCGCAGATCAACGAAGAGCTACAGCTCAGCCAGAAATTCATCGTCCTCGCCCGCCTTATAGAATTTGCCCGGCAGTCTGGCCACCGAATCAATAGCCTCGAGCGTGATTTTATCGATACCGTTTCTGATTCATTCTACATCACCCGCCAGGAGCTAGGCGAACTCATGGACTTTGCCGCCCCCGAGGAACTCCCCAAAGCCCCACCCGCAGGGCAGACCAGCCTGCTGAGGATAGTGGATAGCGCTGCCCGCACCCAAGGGAGCACCGTGGGTAAAGTGCTGTACCATGAGCATCTGGACGGGGAGATGTGGGTGTACCACGCCACGCGCGCTGGCATATACATGCTGCGCTACTTTGGGCGGTTACAGCTCCTGGTGGGCGGTAGGGCTGCTTCTCCCCGCAATCTCTACGTGCTAAGCCACGGCTCGAGCATAAGGGTGGGGAACAGCGCCCCCATCTTCTACACCACCCTCGAGGGGGAGTTTGCCCCTGAAAGGTTCGGGCAACAGGTGTGCCTAGAGGTTAAGGGCATTGCCTACCAGTTTGCCGATGGAAAGATGGGGATACACCCCATGGGCTTCTCGCACACTGGCGGGCAACTGGTGGGTATCATGGGTTCTTCAGGCGCGGGAAAATCAACGTTGCTGGGCGTTCTCAACGGCAGCACCCGTCCGCAGCAGGGGGAGGTCAGAATCAACGGAGTGGAGATCTACCAAGAACCAGAGCAGGCCGAAGGGGTAATAGGCTACGTATCGCAAGACGACCTACTGGTAGAGGAACTCTCTGTATTCCAGAATCTATACTACAGCGCGCGCCTCTCCTTTGGGGGGATGCCCCGCGAAGGGCTCATTGCTCGGGTACAGGAGATTCTTCTCTCGCTCGGACTCTGGGAAATCCGCCACATGCCCGTAGGGAATCCCCTCGACAAGCGTATAAGCGGCGGGCAGCGCAAACGGTTGAACATCGCGCTAGAGCTGATCCGTGAGCCCTCCATTCTCTTCCTCGACGAACCCACGAGCGGGCTCTCGAGCCGGGATAGCGAGAATCTGGTGGCCATACTCAAGGATCTGACACTCAATGGAAAGCTCATCTACATCGTTATCCACCAGCCCTCCTCAGCCATATTCAAGATGCTCGATCGGCTACTGGTGCTCGACACGGGCGGCTACCTCATATACGAGGGCAACCCGATAGAGGCGCTGGAGTACTTCCAAGAACAGGGAGACTACGTGGGGCTGCATGACTGCGAGTGCGCGCTGTGCGGGAATGTAACCCCCGAACAGCTCTTCGATATCATAGAAAACCCCGTGGTAGACGAGTACGGGAATGTAACTCGCCAACGCCGCCGCCAACCCGAGGAATGGGCAGCCTGCTTTGCCGCAACATCAAGATACTCAGGCTGCTCCAAACAGCCTCCGCCACCCATTGAAGGGCTTCGCCACAGCACCAGACGCCCCGGTTGGCTTGGGCAGCTAAGCGTGTTCACCCTAAGGGATGCCTTGGGCAAGATTGCCAACCGTCAGTACCTGATCATCAATCTGCTAGAGGCACCCCTGATGGCGCTTCTGCTCGCCTTCCTCGTCCGTTATTTCGATGCCAGCTCGGGCGGCTACACCCTGCAAGATAACGTGAACCTGCCCGTGTACCTGCTTATGGCCGTGGTGGTTGCATTCTTCGTTGGGCTATCTGGCACCGCCGAAGACATAATCCGCGACCGAAAAATCCGGAAACGGGAGAGCTTTCTCAACCTGAGCTGGGGGGCATACCTAAGCGCTAAAATGGTGAATATGACCATAGTGTCTATCTACCAATCGCTCGCCTTCACGCTCATAGGCAACGCCCTAATGGGCATAGGCCCCGCCATGCTCCCCTACTACTGGCTCATACTGCTAGCGGTATGGATGTCTGCTGGCACGCTCGGGCTGCTGATATCAGATAGCTTCAAGACCGTGGTAGCCATCTACATCCTGATCCCCTTCCTGGTTATCCCCCAGCTGATACTCAGCGGAATCATCGTGAAGTTCGACAAGCTGAACCCCGAAGTCTCCAACCCCGCCGACATCCCCTGGTACGGTGAAGCCATAGTGGCACGCTGGGCCTACGAGGCGCTGGCCGTGCACCAGTTCAAGCAGAATGCGTACCAAGCCCCCCTCTACGGCT
This sequence comes from Candidatus [Bacteroides] periocalifornicus, assembly GCA_001421095.1. Classification (GTDB taxonomy): domain Bacteria; phylum Bacteroidota; class Bacteroidia; order Bacteroidales; family CAJPTX01; genus Bacteroides_D; species Bacteroides_D periocalifornicus. Next base: position 16,147 of record LIIK01000026.1, read on the forward strand.
ATGAGCAGGTAATGGCCCTGGCCGACTACAAGCGCAACTACTGGCTCCGAGCGCTCATAAGCCGATGCAACACCCTGCTCGCCCCAAACGACTCCGCGCAGGCCCTGGCCGACTGGGAGCTGCTTCGGCATGAACTCCAAGCAGATGAAAATCCCGAAACTGGCTCTGGCATCAAGCTGGAAAAGGAGATCGACTGGCACGCGCCCACCCCCGAGAATGTGGAGCGGGTACAGCGCCACCTGCAGCTGCTGTCTGGCTTCTACGCCCGTCTCTACACCAACGGGAGCCGACTGCGCGACAGCGCGATACGAAGCCTCCAGGAGCGTGAAGCAGCACAAGGGAGCAGCCTAGCCAAGCTTAAGGCCCACAGCTATAACACCGCGCTCGCCCGGCTTGTTCGCGCGAGCGACGAAACCGATCGGATAGTGCTATACCACAACAGGTTGGTATGGCACTGCGACCCCATATTCCAGCTCCCCACCAGCCCTTGGCTCAAGGCGCACTTCTACGCCCCCTGCAAGCGCTTGGGCTCGTACTACCTAAGCACCTACTGGGTGAATCTCGGCGTTCTCATCGCCAGCATCTGCATCCTCTACGCGCTGCTGTACCTCCGTGTGCCAAAACGAATCTTCAGGAAAAGGTCAGTGGAATCAATATAAACTGTAAACATAATCATCTGGCTACAAGCATACTAACGGTTCTGTTGATTTTTTTGCATTCCCTCCAGCAAACACCCAGCAGACACCAAGCGTTACTATGCTGTACCGAATATTGCCAACGAATACTCCAATGAAGGCCGAATACAACAAGAAAGTGGCCGTAAGCTACGAGCTAACGGTAGATGGTAAGGTAGAGGATCGCGCCGATGAGAACAACCCGCTAGAGTTCATCCCCGGGCATGGGCAGCTGCTGGCAGGCTTTGAGGACGCCATACTTGGGCTAGAGCCCGGGCAAACCTTTGAGCTGACGCTTACCCCCGATAAGGGATATGGCGAATGGGATGAACAGTACAAGGCAGAGCTTCCCAAGAGCATCTTCGTGATCGATGGCGAACTCGCGAAGGACATCCTGGTACCTGGCAACACCGTACCCCTCACCACCAAGGGCGGGCAGACTATGGTAGGCAAGGTAGTGGCCGTGAACGACGAGACGGTAACCATGGACTTCAATCACCCCATGGCGGGCAAAACACTACACTTCACCGGCAAGGTGATAGAGGTGCGCGAACCCACCTTTGAGGAGATCCAGGAGCTACTGAGCCGTAAGAGCCGGGGCTGCGACTGCGGGTGCGACTGCGGTGCCGACGGGGAAACGGGATGCAGCGGATGCTGCTAGTCTGCACTACCATTTGAGCATGGATGGCGCAGGGTGAAAGCCCTGCGCCTTTTTGCTGAACGCAAACCCAGAAAAAGCCGATTCCCCTGCCCTCTAGGGCATCCAGACTACTTCAACGTTCGCATCGCTACGCTCTGGCACGGAAGCCGTCTACTCCCCTTCCTCGCCGTACCTGGGTCGTACCTTCGCCGTACCATCGCCGTACCAGGGTCGCTTCATGTTCGGATTTTGCTACGAAATCCGAACATGAAGCGACCCTGGTGTTAGGTTGGTACGACGATGGTACGGGGTTGATCCCTAATTATCCTAGTGTTGAAGGCGGTTCAATATATTTATCAAAGGCCGTAGCGATGCGGCACACCGCATTGTTCACATGGGTTTTGCAGCGGTCTTCTTATAACCATTGAGCCAACAGCTTAGGTAACCCATAGGGTGCTGTGGTGCAATGTGCCGTGCAGTGGCAGAGCCATGTTCCAACGTTCGCACAAACTAGGAAAGTTCAGAAGGATTCACTACCTTTGCGGTGCTGGAGATCGCAGAGCATTATGGAGAATTTCGTGCTATACAACCCCGTGCGTATCCTGTTCGGCAAGGGGCAAACAGCCAATATCGATGGGCAGCTCCCTAAGGATGCCCGCGTGCTGGTGACCTACGGGGGCGGTAGCATCCTGCGCAATGGGGTGCTAAATGAGGTACGCACAGCCCTAGGCACACGCCATGTGGTCCTATTCGGGGGCATAGAGCCCAATCCGCACTACGAGACGCTCATAAAGGCGCTCCCCGTGATAGAGCGGGAGGGTATCAACTTCCTGCTTGCTGTGGGGGGAGGCTCGGTGATAGACGGGACGAAGTTCATAGCCGCCGCGGCCTGCTTCCCAGGCGAAGACAAATGGGATCTTATCCGCCACCGCGAGGAGCATCCCGTGCAGGCAGCCCTCCCGCTGGGTACGGTGCTTACCATATCGGCCACCGGCTCGGAGATGAACTCTGCCGCCGTGGTCTCCAAAGCCGAAACCCAGGAGAAGTTCGGCCTACACAGCGACCTGCTATTCCCCCAATTCTCGGTGGTAGACCCCGCCCACACGCTCTCGCTCCCCATGAGGCAGGTGGCAAACGGCGTGGTAGACGCCTTCGTGCACGTGGTGGAGCAGTACCTCACCTTCCCTGTGGGGGCTATGGTGCAGGATGAATTCGCCGAGGGGCTACTCCGCACGCTAGTGGATATCGGGCCCCGCATCATGGCAGATCCGAGCGATGTAGATCTGCGGGCCAACCTCGCCATGGCGGCGATGCTCGCGCTCAATGGGCTCATCGGCTGCGGAGTGCCTAGCGACTGGGCTACCCACCGTATAGGGCATGAGATAACGGCTCTCTTCGGGCTCGACCACGCCCTAACGCTGGCCATAGTGCTACCCCACTTGCTACGAGACCAGCAGGTGTACAAGCGGGGCAAGCTGGTGCAGTGCGGCGAACGGGTATTCGGTATCACGGCAGGCTCACCGGAAGAGCGTGCCAATGCGGCTATAGCACGGATAGAGCAGTTCCTACAGCAGATGATGGGCGCTATAAGGCTGCGCGACTACGGCATAACGCTGGACGACGCAAGCGAAATCTGGAGAAGATTCGAGGTGCGCAACTGGCATCAAGGCGAACGCGGAAACATCGATGGCAAGGCCGTACAGCGAATCCTAACGGCTGCTCTATAGCATAACCACCATGCGCACAGCAGAGCCCCCGACCTACGAACAGCTACAGGCCCGAGCCGAGGCCTACTGCGCCAAGCGGGAGGCTTGCAGGCTGACCGTGCGGCGCTACCTCGTGGAAAAATACGGAGCGCCCAATGCCACGGTAGAGGAGATCCTAGCCCACCTAGTACGGGAAGGTTTCATAGACGAACAGCGCTACGCCAAGGCCTACGCCAATGACAAGGCCCGATTCTACGGCTGGGGCGTGCTGAAGATCCGGGCTGGGCTGGCCGAGCAGGGCATCCCAAGCGGGGCCATAGCAGAGGCTCTAGACGGGGTAAGCGTAGAGGAGCAGCGCGCCCTTCTCCGCAGACTGCTAGAGAGCAAACTACGCACATTGCCCAGTGCTGATGGCGAGAGCTCACTGCGAAATAAGCTCCTTCGGCTTGCGGCTAGCCGAGGATTCACCTACGAGCTCGCAAGCTCCGCGGTGGAGGAAGCGTTGGCCAAGCAGCTGCACGAGGAAAAGTAAAACCCACACACACCTCAAAACGGGAAACATAAGCCATGCCAACTAGAATTGTAGCCCCCTCGCTGCTATCTGCCGACTTCGCCCACCTCGGGGCTGCCGTTCAGATGCTGAATGAGAGCCAAGCCGAGTGGATTCACCTCGATGTGATGGACGGCGTATTCGTGCCGAACATCTCGTTCGGATTCCCTATCATAAAGGCTGTACGGGCTCTGACCCAAAAGGTGCTAGACGCCCACCTAATGATAGAGGAGCCCGATAGGTACCTTGCCCGTTTCGCGGAGGTGGGGGTACAGTACCTCACGGTGCACTACGAGGTATGCCCACACCTGCATCGCACCCTTAGCGAAATCCGGAGGCTGGGGATGAAGGCCGGGGTGGCCATCAATCCGCATACGCCCCCCGAGGTGCTAGAGTACTCCCTGCAGGAGGCTGACCTCGTGCTGGTGATGAGCGTGAGCCCTGGCTTTGGCGGGCAGCACTACATTCCGCACTCCACACGAAAAGTTCACGCCCTGGCCAATATGATCCAATCCTACGGCAACAGCACGCTCATAGAGGTAGATGGCGGGATAACCCCCAGCAATGCCAACATGCTATGGGAAGCAGGCGCCAACATCCTGGTGGCGGGCAATGCCGTTTTCGGGGCCGATAACCCTAAGCAGGCAATAGCGGATATACTAGAGGCTTAAGCACTTTAAAGATTAGAGAAAACTAAAAATACATGAACATGAAACGCGTAATAGCAACAGCAAACGCCCCCGCGGCCGTGGGGCCTTACAGCCAGGCCATAGAGGCCAATGGCATACTCTTCATCTCAGGGCAGATACCGGTAGATCCCAAGGTCGGCAAGATCGTAGAGGGTGGCATCACCGAGCAGACCGAGCAGGTGCTCAAGAACATAGGGGCGATACTCAAGGAGGCTGGGCTGGACTATAGCCACGTGGTGAAAACCACCTGCCTGCTGAGCGATATGGCGAACTTCGTACCGATGAACGAGGTGTACGCCAAGTACTTCACGGGTGATAAACCCGCCCGTGCGGCCTTCGGGGTGGTGAAGCTACCCCTAGGGGCTATGGTGGAGATAGAGGCCATAGCTGTACGCTAATTACTTCCCATACCACCAGAGAAAGGGGTGCGCCCGACGGGTGCACCCCTTTCTCCTAGTTAGTATATGCGCATGGCTGGGATGCCAAGCGCTCCCTTCGCGGCGCTATTGGCGCGCAGTGCGAGGCGTTTAAGACGCAATGGGGGGGGCAACGCAATCCCTCAAATTGCAACGTGAGGCGGATAACCGACGCGGCGCGCCGCTACAGTCTTCGAGAAATGGGATTGCATGATTGAAAGGTCTTTACCAACAAGAAGGCCTCCCATAAAAGATTGACCCCATACGGGGCTTTTACCGCGGTCTCCCTTTTGGAATACGGCGGTTTAAAACCTATTCTCCCGTTCCTCGGAGGACGTAGCGGCGCGCCGCGTTGTGATTGATAATGCGGCGATGCGCTCCTTTAAACGCGACGTGGCGCGCCGCGTCGCGTTTGATGGCATCGCTCCGCGGTTATGGGGCCGCATGGCGGTTTGCCTCGTTAGCTGAGGGTTTCACCTTTTGCGTTTACAGGTTGCGAGTTTCTGGGGGCGGGTAACCTCTTCACCTGATCCATTCTGCCAGTCTCCATGCCTGTACGTGCCTGATTCCCCCGCGGGTTGGAAGCTCTACATCGTCAAGCGAGACTACCAGTTTCTCGAAGCTGTCGCCTATGGCCTCTAGGGCCGAATATTCGCGTTCTACCGTCATCTCGTCGGCAAGCAGGTAGGTACTCTGGAGGTAGATGAGGCGGTCGGCTCTTCTCGCGACAAAATCAACTTTCCTTCCTTTCACCGTGCCGGTATAGATATCGTAGCCCGCACGGCGAAGTTCTAGGTATATGAGATTTTCGAGCTGGTAGCCCAAGCCATAGCCAAAACCCGGGTAGAGGTAGTTCCTGTACGCGAGGTCATTGGCATAGTATTTTGCGTTGCCTGCTATGGTATCTTTTCGCACTGTTGGCTTGGTTATGCATCCCCCTCTACCACGGTGGAAGCGCGCGGCGCGTAGGTGCTCGTTTCAGCCGGTTCGCGGCTCCCCATTCAAAAAAACGCTATATTAGCGGCGGCAAATTGGGAGTCTTTTCTGATGGTTAGATTGCTACAATCCATTGTATCACACAGGATTCAGTGCCTGCTTGGTGCGCTGGTTCTGGTTGCACTGCTGGGTTCTTTCACCCTTGCGCTCTGGGGCTGCAAGGATGAAACCAAGAACTACGAGGCCGAGATAGTGAATATCCATTTCGCAACTCGCATGGGTGGCGACACGGTGGTGCTGGTGAGCGATACCATTCGGCCGGCTACCACGCAGCTCGACGTGACGGTGGGCTACCAGGCCGATGTGCGCCATTTGATACCGGTATTCACGCTGTCGGACAGGGCGCGGGCCGACTGCAGGAGCGGGCAGGCGTATGATTTCAGCCAGCCGTTTGCCATTACGGTAACCTCGGAGGATGGCCATAACGTGCGTTCCTACGTTTTCAGAGTCAATGCTTTAGATCCACCGCCACTCCCTCCCGTTCCGCAGGATACGGTGAACAGCGAGGCGCAGTTGCTGAATCTTCGGCTCAAGGAGCTGGAGGTGGAGTGGGAGCAGCGGGGGGCTCGCTACAGCACCGAGGTGGCCGATAAGGTGGATCTTACCAGCCTTACGCCGCTCTTTGAGCTCTCCAAGGGGGCCAAGGCAGACTATGAGAGCGGAACGCCGTATGATTTTACCGACCCGCTCATCATTCGGGTGACGGCAGAGGATGGGCTTTCGGCCTCCACCTACCGTATCTCGGTGCGGCATAAGCCCAAAGAGCTTAGCCCCAATGCCGAGATCACCTTCTTCCGCTTTGTGGAAACGGAGCTGAAGGCTGTATTTGAGGGATCTACTATAATCTGCCCAGTGGAGGCCACCCGGGATCTCAAGAAGCTCACCCCCGTGTACAGGCTCTCCAAGGGGGCGACGTGCGACCTAGAGCAGGCCGAAACGGGCGATTTCACCAAGCCGAGGAAGGTGGTGGTAGTATCGGAAGATGGCAGCGCGAGGAGCATCTACACCGTGGTGGTGGAGCGCAAGTACCGCAGCGAGCCTAGGCTGGAGAAGGTGAGCCTGGAGGGGATAGAGCGCGAGCCGCTGGAGGATGGGGGTATAAGGCGATTCATAGTGCCTAAGGGGACTGCTGTGGATGCCCTGATACCCAAGGTGAAGCTGGGGCTTGGTAGCACCTGCAACTGGCGCGAAGGGGAGCTGCGCGATTTCACCGAGCCGCAGCGACTGGTGGTAACCTCTGAGGATGGCGACCACCAACGGGTGTACAGCGTGGAGGTGGTGGTGGGCGATATGGGTGTGCCCAAGAAGAGGGGTACACTCACCTCATTCGGCTTCAAGGACGTGCAATGCGAGACCGTGATAGAGGCGGGCAACGTCTACTGCTACGTGCCGCCAGATACGGATCTTAAGACCCTGATCCCTACATTCACCATCAAGGAGAATCCTATGGACCAAAAGCTGGGCTATAGTACTGGCGAACTCTGGCATAAGCTCAATGGTAAGGACCAGCAGATAAAGAATGGGGAAACGGTGGTGGATTTCAGCGAGCCCCATGGGGTGCAGGTGTGGCGGAAATACTGGGGAATTCCAGCCGTTGCTGATGTGGGCTACTACATGGTAACGGTGCGGCCCAAGCAGGATGCCGATGGCAGGGCGGAGCTCAAGAATCTCACCTTCTCTGGGGTGGACGAAAAGCCGGTGCTGCGCGGGCTAACCTACTCGCTCAATGTGGCCCCTAGTGTAGACCGAACGAAGATGGTGCCAACCTTCCAGCTCTCTGATGGCGCTACCGCGAACATAGAGCCCGGCAAGGTGTACGATCTCTCCAAGCCTCTTACGGTGCAGGTTACCTCTCGCCGAGGTACGGTGCAGAATCGCTACATCATACAGGTGTCTGCCCAGGCGAATAACCAGGCGGAGGTCGTTTCGTTCCGATTCCGAGAGATAGCAGCAGTGCCAGTGATACGGGGTACTAGCATCTCCTGCTTCGCGGGCAGCGGTGTTGATCTTTCGGCACTCACACCAGAGTTCACCCTATCGCGAGGGGCTACGGGTTCGCTAGAGAGCGGTGTTCCGCTGAGCTTTGCTACGCCAGTACGGATGAAGGTTACCAGCGAGGATCGTACCATTACCCGGATCTACACTATTCGGGTAGAGCAACGGTTGAACTACGAGGCAGAACTGCTCTCATTCCGATTCCGCGAGCTGGAGGATGCCTGCACTATAGATGGTTCTACGGTCCGCTTTACCATACCCCAGGGGGGGCCGCTGCCCACGGCGCTTACGCCTGTGTACACGCTATCGGCTGGTGCCACCTGCGATCTTCCTATGGGTCAGCCTGTCGATTTCACCAATCCCGTAAAGGTGAGGGTAACCAGCGAGGATAAAGCGACTACCAAGGTCTACACCGTGATTCGTGAGGTGCCGGGGTTGGTGTACGATTTCGAGAGTTGGGATCGGGTGGGTAGCGGCTCTACCGCCTATGAGAATCCGCGCGGTGGCTGGACGAGCAGCAATGTGGGGATGGCGGTCTCTAAGGAGATAACAAACCGGCCGGCTGAATTCCCTGTGGTGACCAAGACTACCGATGCCCATAGCGGCTCTTACGCTGCAGAGATAAAGACGGTGGAGCTGGGGGGGATAAGCGGGATCTCCATAGCGGCAGGCGCGCTATTCCTCGGGACGTTCGATGGGAGCGTGGTGATGAACAATCCGCTGGCGGCGCCCCGCTTTGGCATTCCGTGGAGTGGTGCGAGGCCTGTGCTGCTCAAGGGTTGGTATAAGTACAAGCCCGGGAAAAAGCTGGTGAACAAGAAGGGCAACACGGTGGACGGTACCGATGAGCTCTCGGTATGGGCAGTGCTCTACAGCGGCGCGCAGATGAATGCCCGTGAGCTAGACGAACCGCAGAACGAGGGGCGAATCATTGCCAAGGCGGTATTGACCCCCTCGGTGCCGCGGGGAGACTACACGGAATTCTCGGTCCCGTTCGTCTACAAGCGAGACCTGAAGCCCGGCGAGAAGCTGCAATTCAGCATCATACTGAGCTCTAGCGCCCGGGGCGGTAAGATTGTGAACGGGGAGGCGGAGTACATAGGCGCGGTGGGTAGCGTGCTTACGGTGGATGACCTGGAGATTACGCTACGCTAGCAGGTTAGAGCGAGCGCGGGGGAATGGATAGCTGCATCAGCGCAATGTTCTTGTTTGTTGCCCGTTCTACTTCGGGGGAGATAATACCGCGGTAAATTTTCCCTTTTCGCACCTTTTTCCTATATTCGCGATTCAAATAGGCATATTGCGTGAAGAGAAGCTGGCTACACTATCTGCTGCCTGCGGGAGTACTCCTGGGACTGGCGGTTTCATTGCTAGGGTGCAGTACGCAGAAGAATACTGCCTGGCGGCGATTCTACCATAGGTGGACGGCCTACTTCAACTATTACTTCAATGCGCAGGATGCCTACCACCAGGCCGAGCGCAATGCCGACGAGCAGCTGCGGTATGACTACACCAGGCCGTTGCCCCTATGCCTGGCCGGGCTGCCAGAGGCCGCGCTGGAGGTGGGCGGCGGAATGGACAGGGCGATAGATAAGTGCGCCACGCTAATCCGTTTCCACTCCATAACCGCAAAGCCACAGAGGCCTAAGGGCGGTTTGGATAGGGAGGAGCGGGCGTTCTACGCGCAGAGCGAGTACAACCCCTATGCGCGCAAGGGATGGCTGCTTATAGGGAAGGCGCGGCTCTGGAGTGGCGATTACCAGCTGGCGCAGCAGGCGCTAGAGTTCTCCATGAGGCAGTTTGCCGGGCTACCCGAGGGCTGGGAGGCCGAGCTCTGGATGGCGCGGCTGAGCGCGCTGCAGGGCGACACGGCGAGTGCTCGTATCCGTTTGGCTGCCCTGGCGGCTTCGCCCTCGCGGCCTAAGGGGAAGCTCTACAGCTATAATCTAGAGGCTATATGGGCCGACATGCTGGCTGCGCAGGGGCAGTGGGCGGAGGCTATACCCCATGCAGAGAAAGCCTTGGGCGTGGCTCGGCGTGGTATAGTGCGGAATCGCTGCCGGTTTGCCTTGGCCCAACTCTACGAGCTGGACGGGAATCCACAGCGGGCTTCTGCGCTTTTCAAGCAGGTGGCGAGCAGCGCGAATTCCTACGAGATGAGCTTTAACGCAAGGGTTCGCTACTTAGCCCTTGCGGCTCGTGCGCAGAACCGCGGTATGGAGCGCACCTTGAGAAAATTGGCGGCTGACCAGAAGAACGAGGAGTATCTCGACCAGATCTACTACGCCCTAGCGAGGATAGTGATGGATAAAGGGGATACGGCCGAGGCGGTGGAACTCTTCAAGGAGTCGGGATTACGCAGCGTATCCAATGCTCGCCAGAAGGGGGTGTCATACCTCGCGGTGGGCGAGTACTACTACGGGAAGGGGCAGTATGTAGAGGCGCAAGCGTTCTATGATAGCGCGCTCACGGCTCTCCCCGAGGAGTACCCGGGGTATGACGCGCTGGCTGAGCGGAAAGCGGGGCTCACCAAGCTTGCCAATGCTCTGCGAACGGTGGAGCATGAGGATAGCCTGCAGCGTGTGGCCCAAATGCCCGAGGCGGAACGGAGTAGGCTGATCCAAGGATTGATAGCCAAGGTGCAGGAGCAGGAACGCCAAGCCAAGCTACAGGAGGAACAAGAGGCGAGAGACCGCCAATTCGCCATGGAGAATCAGTACCGCAATCCCACCACCCAGAGTTCTTTGCAGCAGTCGGGGGGCACGTGGTATTTCTACAATCAGAGCACGCTGGGCTTTGGCCGTACCGATTTTAAACTCCGGTGGGGTGAGCGTAAGCTTGAGGATAACTGGCGTCGGAAAAACAAGGCAACCCAGCTGGGGGCAGCTACCGATGAGGGGGGGAATGCCGATAGCGTACAAGCGGGGCCAAAGCTCTCCAACAAGGATGCAGCCTACTATCTGCGCGATTTACCGCTTACCGATTCTGCCCGCAAGGCCTCTAACGCCCGGGTAATGGCTGCGCTGCGTGAGGCTGGCGATGCCTATAGCGCAGAGGTGCATGATACGCGGAAGGCGGTGCAGAGCTACTGGGGAATAGGCGAACGGTATCCAAAAACTGAGGAGGCTGCCGAAGGTTACTACTTGGCCTACCGCACGGCGCAGCAGGCGCAGTTGCCCGATCTGGAAATGCAAAGCCGAGAACGGCTGCTGCGTGGCTACCCGCAGAGCCCTTATGCTCGCATGGTGGGCGACCCTACCTACACGCAGCAGCTGCTAGAACGCCAGAAAGATGCCGAGGCAAAGTACCAGCAGGCTCTGGAACTCTACCAGAAGGGGGATCGCACGGGGGCTGGCCTCGTGGCGCATGAGGCTCTGGGGCAGGAAGGGGCGGGGGGCTATGCGCCCAATTTTGCGCTGCTTGAGGCTCTGTGCACTGGTAGTGAACCTGGGGGGCGGGCTATGATCCAGGCTCTTAGGAAGGTGATGGCGGATTACCCTGAGAGCGAGCAGGCTACATACGCAGGAGAGGTGATTCGCACCGTGGAGCGGCGCACGCTAACTGGGGTAGATTTTGCCGAGGAGCTAGAGCTGGCAAGTACCGAGGCGGGCGATTCTGTACCTACAGAGGGCTTTGCGGCTAGTGATGGCGAGTATTGGGTGGCGCTCATGGTGCCAGCAAAGGCAAACCTCACGGATTTGGTGTTCAAAACCTTAGGGTTTACTGTGGATTACAATGTGGATCTCAACCTAGAGGTGACTTCTGAGACCTATAACGAGGCCATGGCGGTGGTGCTGGTGAAAACCTTTGCGGATCGTGCGGCAGCTGTAGCCTTCGTCGGTGCACTTAAAGATAAATCGCTATATGAGGGTACGCAGCCAGTGCCCGTGGTAATAAGCCCTGAGAACTACGAGAAGATGAAGAAGGAGGGGAATTTTATGGGATATCGCGAGTTCTACAGGCAGACATATGGCGAGTAAAGCGTGCAGATTGCAATTTCAGAATACTAAAACAATTCAGATTTATCAGTTCGTTCATTAGCAGAGTATCCTATCGGTTCATTTCTACCTGTTTCTATTTACAAATCAATTCAATAGGAAAATCATAAGCTATGAGCGATATACGGATTCTTTGGGTAGACGACGAGATAGATGTGCTGAAGCCGCACATCCTTTTTCTAGAGAAGCGGGGCTATACGGTGGCCACGGCAACGAATGCAGACGATGCGCTGGATATGCTCGAGGGGGGCGGTTTCCACCTGACGTTCCTGGATGAGAATATGCCAGGGCTAAGCGGTCTGGATGCGTTAGGGCACATCAAAAAGCTCGCGCCGAACATGCCGGTGGTGATGGTGACCAAGAGCGAGGAGGAGGACATAATGGATAGGGCCGTGGGGGCTAAGATTGCCGATTACCTGATAAAGCCCGTGAACCCTAACCAGATTCTGCTGTCGATTAAGAAAAATCTGCACGAGAAAGAGCTTGTATCTGCGGGCACTACCAGTGCTTACCAAAGTGATTTTGCCGCAATATCGGCTAAGGTAGACCAGGCCCAGACGGCAGATGATTGGGCGAATGTCTACAGGCAGCTCTCGGAGTGGCGGCTAAGCCTTATGGATATCGACGCGCCCGATATGCTGGAGATGCACTCCATGCAGCAGCAGTCGGCCAATGCAGCCTTCGCCAAGTTCATCCGTCGGAACTACGAGGGCTGGTTTCGAGGTGAGGGGCAAAAACCCCTGCAGTCGCCCAACCTGCTGCGAGAGCGCGTATTTCCCCTACTGGATGCTGGCGAACGGGTGCTGCTGATAGTGGTGGATAACATGCGGTATGACCAGTGGCGAATCATACGGGAGATGCTCGCCCCCTTCTACCGCGTTGAGAGCGAGGATCTCTACTACGCCATACTCCCCACGGTTACCCAGTACGCCCGAAACGCCATTTTCGCGGGGTTGATGCCCCTGGAAATCGAACAGCTCGAGTCTGATCTTTGGGTGGGCGAGGGCGATGAGGGCGCTATGAATGGCTTTGAGCATGAGCTGCTGCAGCGTAATATTCAGCGATGCGGACGGAGCTATAAGACCACATACTACAAAGGGGCAAACCTGGAGGGGAATCCGCTGCTGGCTGGCGACTACAGCCAAATGCTGCGCGATGACCTAACGGTGGTGGTCTACAACTTTGTGGATATGCTCTCGCACGCCCGGAGCGATATGCGCATGGTGAAGCAGTTGGCTGTGGATGTGCATGGCTACCTCTCGCTTACGCAGAGCTGGTTTAAGCATTCTGACCTCTTCGTATTGCTGCAACGATTGGTAGACCAGCCAATTAAGGTAGTAATCACCACAGACCACGGCTCTATACAGGTAAAGCGCCCCACGCGGGTAATTGGCGATAGGGCTACAACCCCTAACCTCCGCTACAAGATGGGCAAGAACCTGAATTACCAAGAGCGCGATGTGTATGATACCACTCGCCCTGCGTCTCTCCACCTACCCCAGCTGAATGTGAGTTCCCGCTACATATTCGCCACGGGCGATTACTTTTTCGCCTATCCGAATAACTACAATCAGTTCGTGAATATGTACCGTGATTCATTTCAGCACGGCGGCGTGTCGTTGGAGGAAATGATTGTACCCGTGGTGACCATGAAGGGTATGCGGTGATGGTGGGCGAGCAGGTGTATAAGGCCAGCTCGCTAGGAGAACTCCCAGCTGTGGCGAAGGCAATCTTAGAGGCGCTAGAGGATGAGTGGGTGGTGTGTTTCTGGGGAGGAATGGGGGTGGGTAAAACCACGCTGATAGCAGAGATATGCCGCCAGCTGGGGGTGGTGGGGGAGGTTGCAAGCCCCACATTCGCATTGATTAATGTGTACAATTGCCGCGGGGGTAGGGAGATCTACCACTTTGATTTCTACCGAATAGAGGCGGTGCAGGATGCGTGGAATATAGGGGCAGAGGAGTATCTTGGGCAGAATTTGGGCCTGTGCCTGGTGGAGTGGCCCGGGGTGGTGGAGGCTCTCTTGCCTGAGAGACGTATAGATGTGCACTGCAAGGAGATGGACGGAGGGGTAAGGGAATTTAGGATAGTAAGATCGTAAAATTTGGGCACGGTATATGAAACTACTAGTTTTCGTCATACGTCAGATCTGCCGGTTTCTACTCGGGGCAACGTTCATTTTCTCTGGTTTTGTGAAGGGGGTTGATCCCATGGGTGGTGCCTACAAGCTGCAGGATTACTTTGCGGCCTTTGGGTTCGATTGGCTAAATACCCTGGCAGTACCGTTGGCCATAGCGCTAGCCGCAGCAGAACTGCTAATAGGGGTGCTGCTGGTGCTGGACGAATTGCGCCCTATAGCGGTGTGGGGCGTATTGGCCTTTATGGCGGTATTTATCCCCTTAACGCTCTACTTGGCGATAGCTAACCCGGTGAGTGATTGCGGCTGTTTTGGCGATGCCGTGAAGCTCTCCAATTGGGCTACCTTCGGGAAAAACGTTGTGCTGCTTGGGGCTGCGGTAGTGCTGGTGCTGGGACGCTGGTGGAGGCATATCCATTGGTTTGCTCGCCACCGTTGGGTGCAGTACGCGGTGTGGGGCTTGCTGGTAGTGCTGGCGGTGTTGCCCGGATTGTACGCGTTACGGCATTTACCCCTTATCGATTTCCGTCCCTACCGAGTGGGGGCTAATATCTGGCAGAATATGCAGGCGCCTGCCGATGCCCCAAAGGATGAGTTCGCCACCACCTTTGTGTATGAGAAGGACGGTGTTCAGAAGAATTTCACCGAGGCCGACTACCCTTGGGATGATAGCACGTGGCACTACGTAAGTAGCAATACCATTCTGGTGAAGAAGGGCTATGAACCTCCTATTCGTGAATTCTCGCTTACCGATAGTGAGGGTGTAGATCAGGCACCCGCCTTTCTCCAGCGCACTGGTGATAAGATGCTGGTGGTAGCCCACATGCTGGAAAATCTGCAGGAGAAGGATCTGCAGGACATTAAGAATCTCGATGGGTGGGTGAGAACCACAGGGATAGAACTCGTATTCGCTACGGCATCGCTGCCAGAATCGCAAGGATTGCTACGGGCAAGAGGTATTGCAATGCCCATATATACAGGTGATGAGCGTGTGCTGAAGACGGTGATTCGCAGCAATCCCGGGGTGTTGCTAATGCACGATGGAGTGGTGACTGGCAAGTGGCGGATGCGCGATCTGCCCGAGGCATCCTATTTTAAAGGCGACCTGCTTGCACGGCAGATTACAGAGTTGACCAGCGGGGCGGCCCTATTCTGGGCACGTTCGATACTGGTTGGGCTGGTGGCGCTGGGGCTATTCCTAACGTATGCAAGGCGCAGGGGTGAAGAGGGCAAAGCGTAGATAAATTCAGGAAACAAAAAGCTCTGGCAGGTAGACTAGCCAGAGTTTTTTTTTACGTTATTAGGCAGATACGGGTACTCAGAGTTTTTCTACGGTTTTAGCTCAAGTTTTCGTAGGAAAGGAATCGTTGCGATATTATGGTGAACTACTAAAGTTAAAGGATGGCGGTATGAAACGGGTAAAGGGTTGGTTGCAAGGTGTTTTGCTGGTGCTTGTAGGCATTGGGTTGGCCCTATCCAGCGGCTGTAAGGGTAGGGGTAATCCTGGTGGTGGTGTAGCTGCTCGGTATGAGCTCCTGCAGGTAGAACCCTCGAGCAAGACGCTGGAGTCGAGCTTTTCGGCTACACTCAAAGGGGTGCAGGATGTGGCAATCTATCCGCAGATTTCTGGGTTGATAACCCGGGTGGCAGTAGAGGATGGTGCCCGGGTAGCTAAGGGGCAGACGCTCTTCGTGCTAGAGCAGGCCCCCTACCGTGCGGCTTTGGAGACCGCAAAAGCCAATGTGCAGAGTGCCGAGGCTGCATTGGCCACAGCCCAGATGAAGGTGGAAAGCAAGGAGGCTTTGCAGAAAGAGGGGGTGGTATCTGATTACGACCTGCAGACAACCCGAAATGCCCTACAGGTGCAGCAAGCCGCATTGGCACAGGCGCGCGCCCAGCTCCTCATTGCCCGAAATAACCTGAACTACACTGAGGTGAAGAGCCCTGTGGATGGGGTAATCGGCATGGTGGCCTACCGCGTGGGGGCGTTGGTTAGCCCGCAGGTGCAAACGCCATTGGTGGAGGTGTCAGACAATGCCCAGATGTACGCCTATTTCGCCATGACAGAGAAGCAGGTTCTTACCTTGATGCGGCTTGGGACGGAGGATGCTAAGCCCACGGCTCGCCTGGTGTTGAATGACGGCACGGTCTACTCACACGAGGGGAGGATAGATGCCATAAGCGGCATCATCGACCAGAAAACCGGTTCTGTGTCAGTACGGGCGCTATTCCCCAACCCCGAGGGGCTGCTGCGTAGCGGAGGTGCTGGTGTGGTGAGGATTCCCTACCAGCGCGATAGCTGTATAGTGATTCCGCAGTCTGCCAC
Organism: Candidatus [Bacteroides] periocalifornicus; assembly: GCA_001421095.1. Classification (GTDB taxonomy): domain Bacteria; phylum Bacteroidota; class Bacteroidia; order Bacteroidales; family CAJPTX01; genus Bacteroides_D; species Bacteroides_D periocalifornicus. The sequence continues at coordinate 32,274 of LIIK01000026.1, forward strand.
CTACGAACTCCAGGATAAGGTATTCGTATTCAGGGTGGTGGACGGTGTAACCAAATCGACAGAGGTGGTAGTGCTGCCGATAAGCGATGGCAAGGAGTACATAGTGGAGAGTGGCCTAAAACCCAGCGATGTGATAGTAGCGAAGGGGGCTGGTCTCCTGCGCGATGGGTTGCCTGTAGACACATCACCAGCCTCGCAAAACGCCAGTGAGTAGAAAGGGTATTGTATGAAACTCAAGCTATTTATCGATAGGCCGATACTGGCCGGTGTAATCTCGGTGCTCATCCTAATGCTCGGGATTATAGGGAGTACGCAGCTACCCATAGAGCAGTTCCCCAGCATTGCGCCGCCCACCATCTCGGTATCGACCAGCTACATGGGTGCTAGTGCCGAAACGGTGATGAAGAGCGTAATCGTCCCCTTGGAGGAGGCTATCAACGGGGTGGAGAATATGCTCTACATGACATCGAACGCCACCAATACTGGAGGGGGGAATATCACGGTCTTCTTCAAGCAGGGGACAAATGCCGATACCGTGATATTCCCGCAGCAGATACCGCCAGCCTGGCCAACCTGAACTGGAGAGAACTGTTCACAGACACCCTGCTCCAGGGGTGGATAGCCCGGGGGCTAGAGCAGAACTTTGACCTCAGAACGGCCCAGCTGAAAGTGGAGGAAGCCCAGGCTCAGCTAACAGCAGCCAGGCTCGCATTCCTCCCCTCGGTGGGGGCTACAGCCGATGCCAGGATCTCAGGCTACACCGGGCAGGCTATGGCCAAGAGCATCGGGCTGGGCGCTAACGCCCAGTGGGAGATCGACCTTTTCGGCAGCCTGCTCAATGCAAACCGGGCGCAGCGGGCCACCCTAGAGGGGAGCATGGCCTACCGCCAGGCAGTGCAGACCCAGCTTGTGGCCTCCATTGCCAGCAGCTACTACTCATTGCTGATGCTCGATGCCCAGCTCGCCATAACCCGTAAGACCCTCGAGAATTGGGGGGCAAGCGTAGCCACCATGCGCGCCCTCTACACCCAGGGCGAAACCTCAAACGTGGCGGTGGCGCAGGCCGAGGCGAACAGGCTTGCCGCAGAAATCTCGGCACTCGAGCTCGAGCGGCAGAGGCATCGCCTAGAGAATAGCCTCTCGGTGCTGGTGGGGCAGCCCCCGCAGGCCATAGCTCGCGGCAGCCTCGATGCGGTGCATTTCCCCGATACGCTGCAGGTTGGGATCCCCCTGCAGCTGCTGGCGAGGCGGCCAGATGTCAGGCAGGCCGAGTATGCGCTCGCGAGGGCTTTCTACGCCACCAATGCCGCGCGGTCCGCATTCTACCCTAAGCTAACGCTAACGGGCAGCGCCGGGTGGATAGATCAGCTCGGTGCCGCTGTAACCAATCCGGTTGGCGTGCTGCTCACTGCGGTGTCAGGCTTGGCGCAGCCTCTTTTCAATCGGGGTAAGCTGGTGGCGAATCTCAAAGTGGCGAAAGCACAGCAACAAGAGGCGTTACTCGCCTTCCAGAAGCAGCTGCTAACCGCGGGCGCAGAGGTGAATAATGCCCTAGTGCAATGGCAAACGGCCCGCAAGGGGCTAGCCATACAGAGGCAGCGGATAGAGCGCCTGCAGAATGCAGACCGCGGCGCGCAGCTCCTCATGCAGCACGGCAACAGCACATACCTAGAGGTGCTAACCGCCCAGCAGGCGCTACTACAGGCCGAATTGGCCGAGGTAAGCGGGCGGTACAATGAGATAGCCGGGGTGATAATCCTCTACCATGCCCTGGGGGGAGGGTACTAGCATCGGGGCATGCCGATCTCAACCGTGCGGTAGGCGAATTACACAGTTAGCACCCGAGCTGCTCGGGCAGGAGGGGGCTCTTCCTGATCGAGCAGCGAGCCTAGAGGGGCTTTTGCATCCCCTAAGAGGGTGAGAATTCAGGGCGCTGCCTGGGAAGCTCGGGCGAAAGGGGGACATACCATCCGGTGTGTCCCCCTTTTTTCGGCTCGAAGGCGGCCTTTAAGACCTCTGCCAAACCCACATAAACCATGCGGTATGGGGCAGGCAGGCACCCGCCGCACTCGGCACTACCCCTACGATGGGCTGTACCCAGTGGGCTTCGATAGATTGAATCGAGTGGTTAAAAACCGTTTAACCGCATGCTGTGGAATGACTTCCATAAAAGATTTAACCCATGCAGAACTTTTGCAGAGGTCTCACCCTAAACCTTGCCCGCAAGGCAAAAAGCCCACACCTGCGCCGTACCTTCGCCATACCATCGCC
>LIIK01000063.1 GCA_001421095.1 Candidatus [Bacteroides] periocalifornicus
GTGCGCATCGGCTCGCTGGTCACCAGGTAGCCCGGCAGCAGCGCCTGCAGGTACTGCTGCAGCGCGGGGCGGTAGCTGTGCTCGGTGGCCGCGCCCGTGCGGTACTGGGCATCGAGGGCGGCGAGGTACTCCTTCAGGGGCATGGGGGCGTTTTTTATCCGGGGCAAAGGTAGGAAATATTTACGGGGCTCGCGCTAATCGCGACGCGGCACGCCACGTCGCTACAAAGACCATCCATGCCGCGTTTATGGTGGTGTCGGTGGAGGGCGGGGGAATCTTCGCGAAAACCGCGAAGACCCCGCCCCTACAGTCGGGCATTGTGGGGAGGACGTTGCGGGGTATGCCCCACCGACCATCATTCTACGCCCGCGCAGACATCAACGGGGACATCATAGGCGAATAACGACGCGGCACGCCGCGTCGCTACGTCCTTCGGGGAACGGGAGAATCAGATTTAAACCGCCGTATTCCAAAAGGGGGACCGCGGCAAAGCCTGCGTAAGGGGCATTCTTTATAGACGGTTTCCCATTTCTAGTGTAAAAATAGCTTTCAATCACGCAATTCCATTTCTCGAAGACCGTAGCGACGCGGCGTGCTGCGTCGCTTTTATAGGCTTGCAGAAGAGAATCACATGTCGATCAATTTTCGAGATTGGCCATTGCGCTCTTGGTAGGGGAGGTGCTGTAGGGGCAGGCCGAGAGTTGCCCGCCCACCCGCGCGAGTGCTCGCCCTAGCCAACGCGGCGAACCCTCCGCCAAGGCCCCCGTATGGGTTCAACCTCTTATTGGTGGCCTTTCCCCTTCTTTTGGGTAAAGAGGTTTCAATCATGCAATTTGATTTATCGAAGACCGTAGCGACGCGGCGTGCCGCGTCGTTTTTATAGGCTTGCACCAGAGAATCACATGTCGATCAATTGTCGAGATTTGCTATTGGGTTCTTGGTAGGGGCGGCGCTGTAGGGGCAGGCCGTGAGTTGCCTGCCCATCCACGAATACCCGCCCTAACCAATGCCGCATCGTTTATTGGGGGCAGAGGTCTTAATGCCTCCCCGCCACCGCCGACTGTAGGGGCGCGTATCATCTTCGCAACGCGAAGATTTCCCCGCCCCCCGCCCCATAAACGCCCATCATCTATATCCCCGCGCTCCGCCTAGCTTAAGGCCTGCATTACCCTTACAGCCTGCACGCCCTCGTGCGCATTGAGCTGGGCTACCAGAGCCTCGAGTTCCACCCTCTCGGGTATTCGCACAGAGAATCGTAGTAGCCAGGGATTCACAGAATTCGTGGAGTGGATATCCACGGTGCGTACCCGTATGCCGTAGTTTACCAGCACGCCACGGAGAGCCGCAATATCATTGCCCTGCGGCAAGTAGTCCACCTCTATGATTTTCTGGTATTCGTTGGCGAAAATCCGTACCTCCAGCAGTTCGAATACCACCAGCACTAGGAGTATGATGAGCGTGCCCACCAGCGCCACCAGCAGCATGCCGCAGCCCGCAGCCATGCCCACCGCCGCAGTGGCCCATATGGTAGCCGCCGTGGTTATACCCCGCACATTCACCCCGAACTTGATGATGGCGCCCGCACCCAGAAAACCGATACCGCTCACGATTTGTGCGGCAATACGGGCAGCGTCACCGCTAAGCTGTGTTGAGCCTAGCGACCAGGGGAGGTAGATCGAGAGCATGGTGAAGATCGTCGACCCTACGCAGATGAGCATGTGGGTTCGCATGCCCGCGGGTTGGTGTTGAGCCTCCCGCTCAAACCCGATGAGAAGCCCGAGTAGCATGCTGCACACCAGCCGCATCACCACCGTTTCGGTGCGTAGGGCGGGCTCGCTGAATATTGCAAGTAGCTGTTCCATGCTGGCAGATAGGTATGGGAGCAGAGGGGAGTACGCATTGCGCGGAGGCAGAGCCTTGGTGGGCTAGATTGGGGGTGCCAAAACCGCACCGCCCCTAGCCGATATGTTAGGCTTGCCCTTGCGCAATTTTGTTACTACATAAACCTCTGTGTTATAATATTCTATTGTCCTTACGCTATAGTTCCCAATCAGCAGACCCGGGTAGCAGCTTCCCATTGCTCGAGAGCGGTGGTGCTATGCCCATAAGGTGGCAGATGGTGGGGGCTATATCGGTAGGCGACACGGGCGTTATAACCTGTTTGGGGCGCAATTTCCATCCGTAAAGCAGCAGAGGTACACGGTTGGCATAGCTATCGTCCGCCCCTCTAGCCGTGGGGAAATGGCGCGACGTGGCGATCCATCCGGGGAGGAGTGTCACTAGCAAATCGCCCCCCCGCTTTGGGTGGAAATTGGCGGCTGCCCTCCGTGCCTCCTCGCTTCCCGAAGAGCCCAGTTGCAGCGAGCTGGCCGTGTAGACCCGCGCCACACCCGCCATATTCAGGAGGAATTTTACCGCCTGCTCATTGAGAAACGCAGTGGAGAGGTGGGTATCCTCTATTCGCTTTTGGTCGAAGTAGATTTGCCCGGCCGCATGCCCCAGCACGAGATCGGCCACCCCGTAGAGCGCGCGGAAATAGCTATTGAGCAGGAATACAGCCCTATCAAAGCTGAATTGGCCCGCGGGGAGCTGCCAGGCATTCAGGTAGTGCGGCGTGGGGGCTACCGGGTAGGCTGAGGTCAGCACCATTAGGTAGTGCCCCCGCCCCACCGTGTGGTCGAGAAACTCGAGCAGCTGCCCCAGCTCACGGTCGAACCGTAGCAGCGCATCCTCAGCCTGTAGCGAATTGGGACCGTAGAGCGTGGCGATGTTCTCTAGCGGCGAGTAGTAGAGGGTGAGCAGGTCGGGCGTCTTTTTCCGCATCCCCAGCGAATCGCCCAGCACAGCTGCCACCGCCAGATCCTTAAGCAGGGTGTTGCCTTGGGGTATCAGGCCCAGACGGGTGAACTGTGGCCCGTAGATTTTGGTCTCAGGCATGGTGATATTGGGCTCGTTGGCCGCGAGCTTACGGGCGTAGGGTGAGAATTGCGGGTCATCTACCCGTAGCAGGAAGGGCAATGTGGCGTACATGCTCGGTGCCCGGCTGGCAATCCACGGCTGGGCGTTGTACTCTTTTGCGAGTCCCTTGGTGTTGAATTTCGCCAACCAGGCCGGCACGCTCTCGCCATAGAAGGTCGATGTTACGAAATCCCCGCTCTTCCCGTTGAGCCAGAAGGCCGCGTTGGCCGAGCGTCCCCCTAGCGCAATGGCCACCTCGGGGGTAAATGCCGCGCTGTAGATGCGAGCCTCGGGGAACGCTGCCCGCCAGGCATGGGAGATGGTCCCCACCAGGAGTTTCTGTGGACCCTGTGAAGGATCTAGATACCGCGTACCACCCGCCTGCGTAGTCTGGGCTGTAAGCCGTTCGGTCTCGTTGCCCAGATGCCCGTACCAGACCTCGTCCATTACCCCGTGCACCTCTGGCGTAGTGCCTGTAGCTATGGTGGCCACACCGCTCACAGCATTGCAGAGCAGGTGCGGATAGCGCGCATCCAGGTACTCCACCCCGCCATTGCGCATTCGGTACATACCCTCGGGCGAAAGGTTGCGCCAGCTCTGGGCCATCACCTCGGGAGAGAGAGAGCCGGCTATCACCATCACCACCAGGCGGGGGGGCTTATCGGCAGGTGGGGGATTCTGCCCGAAAGCCCCCAGCCACACCAGCAAAAGGCTGAATAGAACGAAGATTCTAATGCGCATTGAAATCGGTTGAATTACATTGTTTTGCACCCTGTGGGCACGGGTCGTATCGATTAAATAGGATCAAGTTCAGCATGGCGCGTATATTAATCGCGATGCGGCACGCCACGTCACTACTAAGAGGCCACGGCTGAGGCATGCGATTCTATACCTCCACGTAAGGGCGGTGCTGTAGGGGTGCATTCCACGCGAGTTGTCCGTCCTCTCTTTCCCGCAAGAACCCCCATCCATTTCCCTCCTGTTTCCCCTACACATTGAAACGGAAGTGCATGATGTCACCATCCTTCACCACGTATTCCTTGCCCTCCACGGCTATTTTCCCCGCATCTCTACAGGCAGCCTCCGAGCCGAGCTCTACGTAGTCCTGATACTTAATCACCTCGGCCCGTATGAAACCCTTCTCGAAGTCGGTGTGGATGATCCCGGCAGCCTGTGGGGCCTTTATTCCCCGCCTGAAAGTCCAGGCTCGCGTCTCATCAGGCCCGGTGGTGAAGTAGGTCTGCAGATTCAGCAGCGCGTAGGCCGCCTTTATCAGCTTGGCGACCCCCGATTCGTAGAGCCCGAGCTCCTTTAGGAACATCTGGCGTTCCTCATAGCTCTCCAGCTCCGCGATCTCGGCCTCCGTTTTCGCCGCGAGTACCAGGATTTTCGCACCCTCGCTGGCTACGGCACCGCGCAGTGCCTCTACGTAGGCATTCCCGTGGGTGGCCGAGGCCTCATCCACATTGCACACGTAGAGTACGGGTTTGGCTGTAAGCAGCTGCAGCTCTTTCATGCGAAGCGCATCATCATCGGAGAGTTCTAGACTCCTGAGCGATAGCCCCTTCTCCAGGTGCTGCTTCGCGCGCTGGAGGAGATCTAGCATTTTGGCCGCCGTTTTATCCCCGGCCTTTGCCACCTTCTCGGTCTTGGCTATGCGCGCCTCCACGCTCTCCAGGTCGCGTAGCTGCAGCTCGGTGTCTATTACCTCGCGGTCTCGTACAGGGTTCACTGAGCCATCTACGTGGGTTACATTGCCATCGTCAAAGCAGCGTAGCACGTGGAGTATGGCGTCCGTTTCGCGGATATTGGCCAGGAATTTATTGCCGAGCCCCTCGCCCTTGCTGGCGCCCTTCACCAGGCCGGCTATATCCACAATCTCCACGGTAGCAGGCACCACGCGCTTTGGGTGATCCATGCGCACCAGGGTATCGAGCCGCTCGTCTGGCACGGTCACCACGCCAAGGTTGGGCTCTATGGTGCAGAAGGGGAAATTGGCCGCCTGGGCCTTCGCGTTCGAGAGACAATTGAAAAGCGTGGATTTACCCACATTCGGAAGCCCCACAATACCGCATTGCAACGCCATACTCGATAAACTCGGTTAAGATTTGATGATTACCCTTGATTACTGCCCCTGCCCGCGGTGGATAAAGACCAGGGTAGCCCCCCAGCCGTACTCGCGGAACGAGGCATCCTGCCACTGGCACCCCGGGTAGTCGCTCCGTAGGGTGGCCAGCACCGCATTGCGCAGCCGTCCGTTCCCCACCCCGTGGATGGCTATGAGCCGTTTCACCTGCCCATCGGCCAGGGCGTTCTCCATCGCCTTCTTGAAGTGGCTTAGCTGGAACTCCAGCATCTCATGCGGCTCCATGCTCACAGGGTGGTGGATCAGCGCCTCCATGTGCAGGTCTATCACCACCTCCTCATTCAGGTGGTTGGGTACCGAAACCTTCTTCTCCTCCGCCTTCTCCTTGCTCTCGGCCGCCTTCTGCAGATCCTCGCGCCCCAGGTGGGCAAGCAGCGCCTCCTTCTGCTCAGGGGTCAGCGTCTCCGCAGCCATGCCATCCTCTAGCGTTGCGCTGGGCGGGGTGAACTCCTTCTGCTGGTCATGCACCGTAATCAGGTAGAGCGGGGTCTCCAGGTACCGATTTTTTTGGAAGGCCCCCGGGCGGGCGAACTTGCCCCGTTTCACCTCGATATTTATCGCCACCGGAGGGCAAGGCTGGTGGGGTTCAGCATCGTAGAGCAACGCCTGCACCTGCACTAGGGCGAACTCAAAAAGCTCGTCGGGCTCTACCGTAATGGCCAACCGTGCCGACTTGGGCTTTACCCTACCGGCGAAAAATGTGCGGACGTGCTGCTGCTCCCAAGCGCCCAGCGTAATGTAGGCCGACTGCGGGAAATCGTTGATCACGTAGAGATCGTAGGGCCCTCGCAACGTATCGTTCCAGTCCCGCGTCGCTATGCCTAAGAGTAGCGCTTGGGTTGGCATTCCCACGGTCATCAGAGCCAGGTTAGGATCTGGACGAACGGGAGGTGCAACGGTAGGCGCAGCCGCCGGCGTTGGGCGATGGGCAGACGAAGCCGTGGGGCGAGATTCCGGCATAAAGGGGCGATCCTCTATCAGCTCCGTGAGCAGTGTGGGGATATCGAACCCATCCTGATTCCGCACCATGGCGGTGCGTCCATCCAGCATCCCTACTATCTCCCCTCCGCCTATATCATTCAGAAAGCGAACCTTATCGCCGACCTTAAGAGGCATATTCACAAGCTTTTAGCACCGAGTATCAACATACAAGCGGCGTACTCCATGCATTTTGGCACCGCAAAAGTACGTAAATTCGCGGTAATTATTGAACGGGATTGCAAGATAATATTGTATGCAGTGGAAAACTTAATTTTCGGGCAATGTACCAGAATGCAGCCAATCGCTCAGAATGTAGACTTTACCAGCGATAGCGGCCATTTCACCACCCTAAAAAATACCACGCCCGCCCAGCTGCGAATGCCCTCCATTCATTGACGCATTCCCCCTTCCGCGCAGTATTCCAATAGATTCCTATTCGGTACACAAGCCCATAAGCCATGCCAGCATTGCAGCCCCAAGTGGCCAACCTCCAGATGGCCGATTTCACCTACCCGCTGCCGCCCGAGCGCATTGCGCAGCAACCCGTGGAGCCGCGTGAGGCTGCGAAGCTCTTGGTGTGGGAGAAAGGCGAACTCCACGATGCGCACTTTACCGATCTTCCCTCCCTGCTCCCACCCTCTAGCCTGTTGATACTCAACGATACCAAGGTAATCCATGCCCGGCTAGAATTCCGGAAACCCCAAGGCGGACGCGTAGAGATTTTCCTGCTCGAACCCCATAGCCCTAGCAGCTACGAGGAATCCTTCAGCGCCCTGCACAGCTGCGCGTGGCGCTGCCTCATTGGTAATGCCAAGCGTTGGCGCACCGACCCCATAGCCCTCACCCTGCCAGACGGAACGGTGCTACAGGCTGCTCGGGTCGAGCATGAGGGGGCTGATGTGGTAGAGCTAAGCTGGGCCTCGCCCCTACCCTTTGGGCAGCTACTCCAGCAGGCTGGCGCCATCCCCATCCCCCCCTACCTCAAGCGCGACGCGAAACCCGAGGATTCCGTCTGGTACCAAACCGTATTCGCCCGTGCTAGCGGCTCAGTAGCAGCCCCTACGGCAGGCCTGCATTTTTCTGATGCCCTTCTCCAGTCCATAGCCAACGCTGGGCACACGTTGGGCTACTCCACCCTGCACGTGGGGGCTGGCACATTCCTCCCAGTGAAGAGCCCGTGTATCGGGGGGCATGCCATGCACCGAGAGAGCATATCCGTGCCCCGGGCCACCATCCTGAAACTCCTGGAACACCCCGGGCCAATCATCCCCGTGGGCACCACCGCGCTCCGTACTATCGAGAGCCTTTACTGGATTGGGTACCAGCTATTAAACGCTCCGCAACCCCCTCCCCCCCTTGGAGTGGAGCAATGGCTACCCTACAAAGCCGGCGATACCCCCACCCCGCAGCGCGCGCTAGAGGCTCTGCTCTCCTATCTGGACAGCGCGCACACCGACACGCTGCACGCTACCACCAATCTACTCATAGCGCCGGGCTACACGCCTCGGATAGCCCACGGGCTCATCACCAACTTCCACCAGCCAGAGAGCACCCTGCTGCTCCTGGTGGCGTGCCTCATGGGCACCGACTGGCGCAGGGCGTACCAGCACGCCCTAGAGCATGGCTACCGATTCCTAAGCTACGGCGATGGCATGCTGATACTCCCGTAGGGTTTCGCAATGCGCGTTAACCGCGACGTGGCACGTATTAATCGTGATGCGAACGTGTTAATCGCGATGCGGAATTGTTAGGGCGAGCACTCGCTACGCTCGGCATCGCCCCTACCAAGAGCGCAGTAGCAAACTCCGCATAAACGACGCAGCGCGCCACGTCGCTACAAAAACGCGAGAGCATACGCTTGTCGTTTTTTTTTGACCAACCCCTTTCAATGCATCCCCAGTCTAGCCATTGCGTAGGCAAACCAACTAATTCTACATGGTTAAATTGAGGTAATCAGAGAATTTTTATCCCTTAAGCCGTGCCATCTCGAAAAATCTCTTTACCTTTGCCGCGCTGAAAATATCTGTCGGTGCTATAAAAACGTACCGATTCCACAAAACCAATCGATCCGCAATATGCAACCGAGAAACACCCGGGCAGCCCAGTCTAACTACAGCAAAGGCCTACTGACCATTGCCGCTATCATGCTACTCGTGCCCCTATCGGTAGGCGCTTTCTACCTCTGGTACCCCACCCTGCTCTTCTGGGCCGTGCAGGCACTGCTGCTGCTGTGCACAGTTTTGGTCTCAATACTCGACTCCTACCTCGGGCGTCGTCATGCCCGCCAGGCGGCAGAGGCTGCAGCCAAGCAGTAGCAATCGTTGATAAACCGGCAGCATACGCCGCGGGAAGCAACCCCGCGGCGATTTTTTTTGAGACCACAGCAGACTGCGCGGCACAGAGTAAAACCATAAACGACGCGGCATTGGTTAGGGCGGGTATTTGCGGGTGGGCAGGCAACTCACAGCAGCGTCGCCCCTGAGCGATGATATGGATGATGGGCGTTTTTGGGGTGGCGGGCGGGGGAATCTTCGCGTTGCGAAGACCCCGCCCCTACAGTCGGCGCTGGCGGGGAGGACATTAAGACCTCTGCCCCCAATAAACGACGCAGCGGTGGTTAGGGCGAGCACTCGAGGGTGGGCGGGCAACTCACGGCCCGCCCCTACAGCACCGCCCCTACCAAGAATGCAATAGCCAATCTCGACAATTGATCGACATGTGATTCTCTTCTGCAAGCCTACAAAAACGACGCGGCACGCCACGTCGCTACTAAAAACGCCCCCTACCGCACCCATTCATCCATCAGCTGCACACCGCCCACCGAGAGCTGCACTCGGCAATCCAAAGGGAGCGCCACAGCCACATCCCGAAGCGGTAGCAGCACGAAATCACCCGTGTTCAGCGAAAAGCACCCCGATACCCCAGCGAGGATCTCGGGGACATCGACCATTGCCTGGCGAAGAGGCGGAAGTTCAAACGTTCCACCCCCTTCTCCTGCGAGGTTCGACAGCGTACCCCCCCCTACACGGAGGCACAGAGGGCGATGAGGGTCAAAGGGTGGGTGATTCAGCGTTAGGCATTCTCCATCAGCAGTATATCCATCTGCGTATGGCCCATTTTCACGGTGCAATGGCCGCTTCGCCTGCAACCCTTCTGCAGGGCCAGCCACCCCGGTAAAGCCTGTGACGACAATGCAACGATCCCAACTGTAGGCCGGGGCAATGGGGAGATGCAGCCGATGCAGCTCAGCGGCCTGCGACTCATCTGCCATATGCAGCGCAAAACCCAATGAATCAACGTATTCCAGAGCTTTAGCAGGCACTACATCCTTGCACACCCCGCGGCAGCGTAAGCACAGCGTGGGCATGAGGCTGTAGGAATGGGCCGAGCAGGGAAGGTAAATGGGCTCGCCCCTGTTGGCCCGCGCGGTGTCTGCGCACACCAGATAGCCCTCCTGCACGCCTCCCGCGCCGTTCGGCACTCGGAATACCCTGATGATTTTCATAGGGCTTTGCTACGCGGTGATGCCCTCTGGCCTACTAGCGTGCTAGCGCCTCTTGGCCGGGTAGAGCTGCCTGTAGAGCTGGGTCAGCACCTCCTTGGTCGAGTCGGGGAAATCGCTGCGCATGATCCAGTCATAATACCCCCCATCGGTGAGGAATATCGTTTTCACCCGCTGCCCCTTGTACTTCCCGAATCTGAAGACGATCTCACGGTCAGCATCGTAGCCCAGCCGCCCCGCGAGGTCAGGCGTAGCGTCGGCCTGGCAGATATCGGCCAGCCCCTCTAGGGTGTGGGGGAGATCTGAGTAGTAGTCCAGCTGCCCCAGCAGCACATCGCGGGCGGCCAGGGTGTCAGCCAGGGCAGAGTGCGCACCCACCAACTCTCGCCCGCAGAATTTCTGGTAGGCCGCCCCTAGCGTATGGGGCTCCTTGAGCAGGTAGAGCTTGTAGGCATCCACCAGCCGACGCGAGCCCACCTCCAGGTCATACCCAGCCCGCTTAAGCTCATCGGCCAGCACGGGCACATCGTACCGTATGGCGTTGTACCCCCCTAGGTCGGCATTCTGCAGGATCTCCATTACCCGCGGGGCAACATCGGCAAACCGGGGCGCCGTGGCCACATCCGCATCGCGAATCCCATGCACCTGCGTAGCACCCGGGGGGATCGGAATCCCAGGGTTCACCAGCTGCTCGTACTCCATGCTGCTACCGTCGGGCTCCATGCGGTGCAGTGCAATCTGCACGATGCGCGCCGTGGCGATATCCACCCCCGTAGTCTCCAGGTCGAAGAATACCAATGGTCTCTGTAGCTC
>LIIK01000027.1 GCA_001421095.1 Candidatus [Bacteroides] periocalifornicus
CCTCCTGCTGGTGGGAGTGTGGCACCGGGGGCTGGCGCAGGCCCGGTGCCATACCCTGGAGGTGGCGCCCGGGGCGCGGGGCGCAGCGGTCCCGCTGCCGCCCGACTGGGCGGATGGGCCGCTGGACGTGTGGGTGGCGCCCCGGGGCGCCGGGGAGAAGGAACGGTACGACTCCGCGCACTGCGTGGCGACCGTGGGCACGGGCGCCACCACTACCGCTGCAGAGAGCGCAACGCGACCCGCCACGTCGCTACCAACGGCCCCTGCGTCTATCTCCCGCTTCGCGGTGGCGGGCCGGCTGGCCGACCTGCCGCCCCGGGGGCGGCGGAAACTGCCCTTCGTTCGGGTGTACCACCGCCGCTTGCGGGTGGACATCTACTCCGGGCCGCGACGACGATGAGGGGGCGCATCAAATCCCACGGCGGGGATGGCTGCGGTTTGGGGCGCAGGTGGTCTTTGTAGCGACGTGGCGCGCCGCGTCGCGATTACCCCCCCCGTTGCGATCAGGGGGGCCGCATTACGATTAAAACTCCCTGCCCACAGGTTCGCCCCGATTTTCAGAGTTAGCGTAGGTTATCACTCTACGCTGGTTGGTAGGCGCTGCCCTTGCCCGTACTCCAGCCAACGGAGTGCTTTAGGCATCGCAAAGAGCCGCAGGGTGTAGGCTAATTCCACCGTGCCGCTGCGTAGGCTGATGTACTGCTTGGGAGCGGGGGCAAAGTCCATGGTGTGCGAGTAGATGACGAGGGCTAAACTCCACAGCCGCACAGTGTAACCTATAGAGATCCGTGCTGCGGTGGTTAATGTTGGGCTAAATGCCACTGCATGGTTGAAATTCACAGGATGCGAGAAACCTATGGAGGCTTCCGCTGCGGCAAAATAGTGTTTGCGGAATGGCACTACCCCGGTCATTCCCACGAAGATCTCTAGGGTGTAGCGTTCATTGAGTTGGATGATTTCCCGCCCCTTAGGCAGAAACAGGCGTTGGTAGTAGAATCCGAGTCCGACGGGGAAGCAGAACGCTGTCACTCGCTGCGATTCTCCCTGGTCGAAGATGGCGGAGTAGGAGAGATTATCCCCTTGGATGGGGTAGCTGGCTCGCGCCCCAATTCGCAGAAATGAGACGTTCGGGTGGAAAGTCACACGGCGTGCGCTATCTCGGGTGTAGTACCCTCGGTAGGCCAACAGGTAGAGGTCGCCCAGTAACCAGCGCCCATTGTGATGGTACTGGAAGTCGAACATCTTGCTCGGGGCGTTTGGCACAAACTGGGTGCCGGGAATATTGAAAGAGTAGCTAATACCGTATGAGTGCCACCCGAGGCGTAGCCCCATTGCGAGCGGAGCATTGGCTATGTAGTCTACCTCGGGGTCAGTGAATCGGGACTCGCTGAACGAAAGGCTATTGTATGTGTATATGAGCATGGGGCGGAGTGAGAGCGTCTCGCGGAAGTTCTCTATGCTGGCCGTATCGGAGGTTTGCGCGAGCATGGGACTCCCACAGATAACTAGGGAAGTCAGGGTCAATATGACGAGAAGCCTCCCCGGGTGTAGATGGCGGATAGGGCAGCATAGTAGCCAGGTGGCAGCAGCACCGTGGCTGGGCTTGGCATAGGGCTTCATGGCGTAGTGCTTATTGCGCATATTTCCGCCCTATAGCGGAGAGCCAGAGCCCCGCGAAGGTGAGCGCGCCGTTCACTAGCAGCAGCTCGTAGCCCATGTGGTAGCCTGTGCGCAGCGCTATGTACCATTGCCCCGTGTAGCAGAGTATGGGGGCTAGCAGGCAGATGATTGGTACGAGCTGTTCTCTAGGCCTTTTGCGAGTAAAAATCCCGAGGGTGTAGAGGCCAAGCAACGGCCCGTATGTGTAGCCCACGGCGGTGAATAGGGTGCTGATTACTGAGCCTTCGCCTAGTAGTGAGAAAAGTAGAATGGTGCCTAGCAACGCTACCGACAGGGCTAGGTGTACGATGCGGGTTGGCTGGAGCTTGCCCCTTACCCTGGAAAGCGCCGAGGCGTTGCTGGGTTGGGTGTTTTGATCAGTTGTCCCCCGGAGGGCAGGCTCTTTGACACCGAGAATATCTAGCGTGAAGGAGGTGGTGAGTGCGGTGAGGGCTGAATCGGCAGAGGAGTAGGCTGCAGCTATGATGCCAAGCGTGAATAGCAACCCCACCATCGGGGGGAGTAAGCCAGCCGTTACCACTCCCGTGTACAGGTCGTCTGGCTTTGCGGGCAAGGGGAGAGCTACCTGCTGGCTGTAGAGGATCAATAGCACGCCAAGCCCTAGCAGCAGCAGATTGATGGGCGTGAAAGCGTATCCGTAGGCCACCATATTCCGCTGGGCATCGCGCAGGGTGCGACACCCTAGGTTTTTCTGCATCATATCCTGGTCGAGCCCAGTCATGGCTATGGGGATAAATACGCCCGCGAGGAATTGTTTCACGAAATGGTATGGGCTTTTCCAATCGGAGAACTCGAACCAGCTGGCGTAGCCGCTATCGGCCACTCTACGGAGGATCTCAAGGGAGGGGCTATGGAGCTGTTGGGATATTAATATAATGGTGATTATAAGCGATATGAGCATTACGGAGGTTTGGAATACATCAGTCCAAATCACGGTCTGCATCCCCCCGCGGTGGGTG
Source organism: Candidatus [Bacteroides] periocalifornicus (assembly GCA_001421095.1). GTDB lineage: Bacteria > Bacteroidota > Bacteroidia > Bacteroidales > CAJPTX01 > Bacteroides_D > Bacteroides_D periocalifornicus. The sequence goes on from LIIK01000027.1 coordinate 2,640, forward strand.
TAGAGCCAAATGAGCCCGATGGTAACGGCAACGGTAACCCAGAATGGAATGCCCCATGCGCTGAAAATGAAGGTTTGCAGCACGTGGGCCACTAGCATAAGGCGGAGAGCCGCTACCGTAAGCCGGGAGATGAAGAAGAGCAGCGCGCCGGTTTTGTGGCTCCACGAACCGAAACGTTCCTTGAGGTAGCTGTAGATGCTGGGGATTCTAAGCCTGTAATAGATGGGAAGGAGTATGTATGCAATGGCATAATAACCAACAATATAGCCTAGCACCATCTGCATGTAGTGGAACTGCCCACGAAGCACTAGCCCGGGCACCGAGATGAACGATACTCCCGAGAGGGAAACGCCCACCATGCCAAAGGCGATGGCCGGCCACGGGGCAGTGCGCTTGCCCACGTAGAAGGTGGCTGTACTCCCCCCTCTCCCAGTAAGGTAGGCGATCCCCATGAGGATGGCAAAGTAGCCTGACAGGAGCAAGAGGGTTATGAGTGGCGACATGGGATGAATGGGGTTGGTAGAATGGCAATCTTACGCGTAACAAGGGGCAAAGGTACTACCTAAATCTGAATCTACACGGAAATCTAAAGAATACAACGTTTGCCTTGTTGGATAAAAATCCTTACCTTTGTTGCGCTGGGGAGTAGTGGAGTGGTGGAGTGAAAAATGAGCAAAGCGAGGGGAAGATGGATAGCAGACTAACTGATGGCGATAGGGAGCAGATAAGGACTCATGGGCTTACGGTGGAGGCGGTAGAGGAGCAGCTCATTCGCTTTGAGCAGGGGTACCCCCGAACGCAGATAACCCAAGCGGTGCGGGGCGAGGGGTGCATACGCCAAGTGGCCGATGAGGAAATGGAGCGCTATATCGCTCTCTATGACGGTTTCGCGGGAACGTCGGTGAAATTCGTTCCGGCATCAGGTGCGGCTACGCGGATGTTTAAGCCGCTGTATGACTACCTACGGAATCCAGAGCCCGACGTGAATCCGTTTGAGGAGAGCCTCAAGTTCTACCCTTTTGGGCAGGCTCTGGGAATGAGTTTTCTGCGCCAGGGGGTAGTGCTGGCTACTCTGGAGGCTCGGAATGATTATTCGACTATAATCCACAGGCTTTTGGATCCCGGGGAGCTTGGCTATGGAAAGCTCCCGAAGCTACTGATCCCGTTCCACAGGACGGTGGACGGGGGCGTACGAACGGCACTTGAAGAGCACCTGGTGGAGGGGGCGCAGTATGCCCGTGGGCACGATGGGGTGGCACACATGGTATTCACGGTGAGTCCGCAGCATAAGTCGCTAGCCCACCAGCAGTTTGAACGCGTCCGTTCGATGTATGAGAGCACCCTCCATGTGCAGTATGACGTGCGGTGGACTACGCAGAATCCCAGCACTGATACCATAGCGGTCAATCTGGATAGATCGCCGTACCGCGATGCGCAGGGAAAATTGGTGTTTCGCCCAGCAGGGCACGGGGCTTTGCTGGAGAATCTGGAGGGACTCGACCAGGATCTCATCTTCATCAAGAATGTGGACAATGTGGCGCCGGACCGCCTGAAGCCCGAAACGGTGCGCTACAAGAAAACGTTGGCTGGTATACTCCTTAAGCTCCGCAGCGAGATTTATGCCCACCTGGCTCGGCTGGACGAGGGGGGGATGTCTGAGGAGGAGTACGAGGCGATTCAGGAGTTCTGCCGACGCGAGCTCTCCTATCGCCTGCCTACCGGAATAAAGGAGGTGCCGCTAGAAACGCGCATCAATTACCTCAAGCAGAAGCTCAACCGCCCATTGCGAGTGTGCGGTGTGGTAATCAATGAGGGCGAGCCGGGTGGCGGCCCCTTCTGGGTACGGGAACGCGATGGAAGCGAGAGTATGCAGATTGTGGAAACCTCGCAACTCGACCTGGAGGATGCTCGCGTACAGGATATTATAGAGAAGCAGAAATATTTCAACCCTGTGGATATTGTCTGCTGCATAAAGGACTATAAGGGGCGGAAATTCTCGCTCCAGCGGTATGTGAATCGGAATACGGGTTTTATAGCCAAGAAGAGCATCGACGGGACTCCCATCTTGGCTCTCGAGCTCCCAGGGCTCTGGAATGGCGCCATGGCCAATTGGAACACCGTGTTCGTGGAGGTGCCCCCCATCACATTCACCCCGGTCAAGGAGGTTACGGATCTCATCAGGCCAGAGCATCAGGCAGAGTCGATGCCCTACGATGTGTAGTGAGCTGGAACGGATAGCGTGGGGCTTGACCTTTGCGAAACAATGGTGATAGATTTCTCGTAGTGCGTTTTGCCATTTACGGAAGTATCACTACCTTTGCGCCGCTCATTATCCAGAAACGGACGGGGCGAACCGTTCGTAGGTGTGTCTTATTGTGTACATTATTAAGGTGATTAGCAAGTGGATACGTTGAGTTACAAGACGGTGTCGGCCAATAGTGCCACCGTGCAGAAACAGTGGTTTGTGGTGGATGGAACCAACCAAGTGGTGGGGCGCTTAGCGAGCCGTGTAGCCATGATACTTCGTGGCAAGCACAAGCCGAGCTACACGCCCCATGTGGACTGCGGCGATAATGTGATAGTGATAAACGCGGAGAAGGTGCGGTTCACGGGTAAGAAGCTGATGGAGAAGAATTACTACCGCTACACTGGGCATCCTGGGGGAAAGCGGATTACCCACCCTATAGATGTGCTGCGTAGGGGGATGCCAGAACGTATAGTGGAACACGCGGTGAAAGGGATGCTCCCCAAGAATCGCCTCGGGCATAAGATCTACCACAACCTCTTTGTCTATGCGGGGGCTGAGCATCCACACCAGGCGCAGCAGCCGAAACCCTTAGAATTTAAGTAGAATGCAGGCTTAGTCCTGTTTGTCGTTTTGAGTTTTTTCGTCCTTCTATTCATATAGTCAGCATATGCAGGTATTCAATGCAACAGGCCGTCGTAAGTCGGCCGTCGCGCGGGTCTACCTCAAACCCGGGAGCGGTGCGGTAGTGATCAATGGCAAGGCGCTAGAGGAGTATTTCCCCTCTGAGCTGCTGCAGTACGTGGTTCGGCAACCATTCCAAGTGCTGGAGCTAGCCGAAACTTTCGATGTGACCGTAACCCTCAATGGTGGTGGGATCAGCGGGCAGGCGGAGGCTGTACGCCTTGGCGTATCGCGAGCTCTGGTAGAGTATAATGCGGAGCTCAAGCCGACCCTAAGAGCCCACGGATTCATGACCCGCGACTCCCGTACAGTGGAGCGTAAGAAACCCGGGCGGCCAGGTGCGCGCAAGCGTTTCCAGTTCAGCAAGCGTTAGCCTTTTCCCCTTTGGGCGAGAAGTGCTTGAGCGAGTGCAGGAACATAGGGTATGGGTTCGGAGTTTCGTTCTAGAGTTGTAGTTTTGTTCCCTTTTTAATCTCAACTGGCAGGCGTAATACTACGCTTAAATTCTGAGGATCAAGATAGTTGCTACCCCAGGATTGCCACATAGTAAAGATAGACGGTAATGCCAAAAGTAAGTTTTGAAGAGCTGCTAGATGCGGGTGTGCACTTCGGGCACCTCACCCGTAAGTGGAATCCAAAGATGAAACCCTACATCTTCATGGAGCGGAATGGGATTCACATTATCGACCTCCAGAAGACGCAGGTGAAGATGGATGAGGCGGCCAATGCTCTCCGGCAGATAGCCAAGAGCGGGCGCAAAATCCTCTTTGTAGCCACCAAGAAGCAGGCAAAAGACACGGTGGCTGATGCCCTTAAGGACACGGGAATGCCGTACGTAACCGAGCGTTGGCCGGGGGGGATGCTGACGAACTTCCCGACGATTCGCAAGGCGGTGAAAAAGATGAGCAACATCGATAAGATGGCTACCGACGGCACGCTAGATAACATGAGCAAGCGTGAGCGTCTACAGGTATCGCGCCAGCGGGCTAAGCTGGAAAAGAACCTGGGTTCTATAGCCGATCTTACCAAGCTACCGGCGGCGCTCTTTGTGGTGGATGTGCAGAAGGAATACATCGCAGTAAAAGAGGCCAATCGGCTGAATATTCCCGTGTTTGCCATGGTGGATACGTGCTGCGATCCAAGTAATATCGACTTTGTGATTCCTGCCAATGATGATGCTACACGCTCTATAGAGGTGGTGGTGGGCGAGATGGTGGCTGCCATTCGCGAGGGGATCATGGAGCGCCGTATGGAGCGTGCCAATGCCGCCAACGAGCAGCATGCCAACGAGGACGCAGAGGAGTCTGAGGAGGCGAGCAGCAAGCCCCGAAAGATAGAGGGCGACGAGGACGAGGAGTAGATTCCTCGGCAGCAGGGGAAAGCCTACTGTAGGATGGTTTACTGTTAGGCAATCCCCTTAGGGTTTACGCAGTTTAGTATGTTTGTTATAGCGTTTTAGGAGGTTGCGATGGCAGAGGTTAAGATTGCAGATATAAAGAAGCTCCGCGAAATGACTGGCGCAGGAATGATGGATTGCAAGAATGCGCTAGAGGAGGCTAATCTGGATTTTGATAGAGCGGTAGAACTCATTCGGGAACGGGGTAAGGCCATAGCCAACAAGCGGGCAGATCGCGAAGCGAGCGAGGGTGTAGTGCTGGCGGCTACTTCCAAATGCGGCTGTGCTGGTGCTATAGTGGCACTCAATTGCGAGACGGATTTTGTGGCGAAGAATGCCGATTTCATAGGGCTGGCTCAGAAGATTCTGAATGCTGCGCTGGAGGCTGGAACGAAGGATCTGGAAGTTCTCAAGGAACTCGTAATTGAAGGGCGTAAGGTGAGCGAATTGGTAACCGAGCGTTCTGGTGTAACTGGCGAGAAGATGCAGCTCTCCTACTTTGCCCGTGTAGATGCCCCGCTGGTGGCCAGCTACATCCACCCAGGTAATAAGCTGGCCACGGTGGTTGGGGTGAATAAAAAGGATGCCAACCCAGAGTTAGTGCGTGAAATCGCTATCCAGGTGGCGGGTATGAACCCTGTGGCTATAGATGCCAATAGCTTGCCAGAGGAGATTCGCAAGCGCGAGTTTGAGATCGGCAAGGAGCAGGCACGCCTGGAAGGGAAGCCCGAGCAGATTCTGGAGAAGATTGCAGAGGGACGCTTGCAGAAATTCATAAAGGAGAATGTGCTGATGCAGCAGGAATTCTTCGTGAAGGATACCAAGGATAGCGTGGAGCAGTATCTGGCCAAGGTGGATAAGGATCTGAAGGTAGTGGCCATGCAGCGCTATACGCTGGTGGACTAAGCAGGATTTGATTGAGAGAAAATGGGCGGGCTAACCCGCCCATTTTTAGTTCAATGCAATGCGCTTTTCAAAAATGATTACCCAGTGGAATGCTGAAAAAGGCAGGTGAACTAGCACGGGAAGTACCAGGCATTGCACCCATCGGTAATCGCAAGTATCCCACATTCAAGGGCTATGTGCCAAGGGGGAGCGGCAACTGCAGTATTGGTTATATGCGTGAGTGGATTCGCCAGCATTTTTGGGGCGAGGGTGTGGTGCTGCAAAGTGGCCAATGGGACGGTTGACCATTTTTTAAGTGATGCTTTTTCTCTACTTTTGCCCTTACGTTTAAATTCTCTGCTTGCGAGTATGGCGAGGTCTGGTAAGAGGGGAATTGTGCTGGAGGACGGGCGTATAGTGGAGGCTATGGCCCCGGTGGTAGTATCGGCCAGCCGAGCTACTGATATCCCAGCCTTCTACGCAAGGTGGTTTTTCCATCGTTTGAAGGTCGGCTACTCCGTCTGGCGCAATCCGTTCAACGGGGTGAAGAGCTACGTGAGCTACCATGATACGCGGTTTATCGTCTTCTGGTCTAAGAACCCTCGGCCACTGCTAGAATTTCTCCCAGAGCTGGAGGCTAGGGGAATCGGGTGCTACCTCCAGTACTCCCTTAACGACTATGAGGGCGAGCGGCTTGAGGTAGGTGTGCCACGAATTGCCCAACGTATAGAGACGTTCAAGCAGCTCAGCCAACGGCTCGGCAAGGATGCGGTAATCTGGCGCTTTGACCCCTTGATACTCACCGAGAGTATCGGTATCGTCGAACTCTTGAAGAGGGTAGAGGCTATAGGGAATCAACTCCACCCGTTCACCCGAAAATTGGTCTTCAGCTTTGCCGATATCGCTGGCTACCGCAAGGTGCAGTCTAACTTGGCGCGCAGCGGAATCCCATACCGCGAGTGGACAACAAGGGAGATGGAGGAGTTCGCCGCCCGTCTGGCCGAGCTGAATAGCCGTAATGGTTGGAATCTACAGCTGGCCACCTGCGCCGAGGCCATCGACCTGGCATCCTATGGTATAGCCCATAATCGGTGCATCGATACAGATCTTATCGTTCGGCTTGCCTACCGTGATGCAGCCCTAATGCAGCACCTAGGCATACGGATAGAAGCGGCTCCCCCTGGGAATCTTTTCGGGCTCAACCCTCTGCCTCAGGGCGCAATATTACTGCCAGACGGTAGCTATTACCAGAGCGTGCATCGTAAGGATAGGGGGCAACGTCTGCTGTGCGATTGCATGGTGGCCAAGGACATTGGTGAGTACAATACCTGCCCGCATTTCTGTGAGTACTGCTATGCGAATGGGGGAAAAGAAGCGGTAGCGGAAAATTGGAATCGCTATAGAGCGAAACCGCTTGGAGAGACAATAACAGGGGAGTAGACGGATGCAAGAGGAAGGGATGAAGTCAGCGGAAGTTGAGGCAATAATTGACGCTGCTGTAGCTCGGTTGCCTGAAGCTCAACGCCGTAAACCGTGGGCAATATTGGATCATGGCACAAAGTTGCTGTCGAGCGATTTGGAGTTGGATTGCTACCTGGCTGCTTACGGAAAGGCGCACTGCCGGAAGGCCGAGCATGGTATCAGCCGTTTTCCTTGGAAGAAGATTACTGGGCGATTCGAGGTATTCGACTGGGGGGCTGGGCAGGGTTTGGCCGCGTTGTGCTTGGTTGAGGAGCTGAAGCGAAGGGGGGTGATGCCATCACTAAAGCGGGTTACGCTAGTGGAACCATCGGGCATGGCACTTGCGCGAGCTGTTGAGTATACACGATCTTTGGCGGGTGATGAAGTAGAAATTGTACCGTTAAATCGTTATTTACCCGCTTATGGGCATATAGAGGGCGAGATTGATAGATTGGATTTCCGCGAGCCGATAGCCATTCACCTCTTCTCAAACATACTGGACATTGATAGCATAGATCCCAAGCGGCTTGCCCATCTAGTGGCATCTGGAGGAGGGCAGCACCATGTGCTATGTATCGGGCCAGCCAACTTGCGGGAGAAGCGTATTGAGGCCTTTTCAAACTATTTCAATCTATCACAGAATGATCGCTGGCTAACATTCAAGGAACCAGTATTCAGAACAATTGGAAAATGGACGTTTGGCTGTTTTCTCCGAGGCTTCAGCTTCCAGTGCGACCAGCCAGAGCCCGTGGTGAAGCAGTACAGCTTCTACGCCCCCGTGCAGCTATTTGCAGGCTATAGGATTGATTCTTGTTGCGATCTTCCCTCTCTTGGATTCAGGCATGATGGTGTGACGAAGTACGAAGACTATGAGGGGGTGGCATTTGAAGTGCTAGCCCCATTCGACCTAGGAGGCTGGGTATGCGAAGATGTGCACCCAATACTCGCAGTGCTGAGCAACATGGTATCGCGGGGAATGCCCACCAAGGCGAGCCCTTGGCTAGAGGGCAAACTCGTAGAACTAGTGGGACTGCGGGTTCAGGATGATGACGAGTCTGATTCCCTGAACTATGATGCGCTGGCGAGTGTAAAATCGACCAGGCGCCAGTTGCTGTGCCTACGCTGGGTGCCAATAGCTGTGGCCAGGTTGCAGAAAGTGGTACTCGAGGCTCTGATTTGCGGGAAGTTAAGGCTAGATGCCCAGTGTTGGAATGTGGCGGTGAAAGAGGGGGATGTTCCCTGTGCAGCTTTGGCCTTTGCCGAGCTACGAGAGATGTTCAATCACCTTGCAGCGCTGTCGGCTGACTACAAGAATTCACGCTTTCCAGAAGTAGAATTAACGGTTATCAATCGGTCTTTCACAGATTCTCCACTCCACGTGGGGCAATGCATCGTATACAGAGAGATTTCGCCTGCGGTGGCAGCTCTGCAGTATGATCTGGTGGTCGACATTGCAATCCACGAATACTGCAATGCCGAGCAAGTGGTATTCTCTGAATTTCCGAATGTGCGGAATGAGTGCTACTTTAATGTTAGGTCTTCGAAAAAAATCTATGCAGATCGGGTGTTCTACACCACGAGCCGAATAGTCTATCGTCCTCTTGCTAGGCGGAATGCGCAGGGAGGGTACGATACGATAGCTGAAACGGCTGGGCATCTTCGCTATTTCCTGCAGCTGCTTTTCCGCAAGCGCGACTTTCGCGATGGGCAACTCCCTATATTGAACAGGGCGCTGCAGCTACAGCCCGTGATCGGACTGCTCCCGACGGGCGGAGGAAAATCGCTCACCTACCAGCTGGCTGCGCTCCTACAACCGGGTGTTACGCTGGTGATCGACCCGTTGGTTTCGCTGATGAAAGACCAGGAGGATGGGCTAAAATCCAATGGGATAGACGCTTGCGCAGTTATCAATTCTTCACAGAGCGGGGATGAGAAGAAGAAGAACCAGATTCGGATGCAAGAGTCGAAAGCGCTAGTGGTCTTCCTATCTCCCGAGCGGCTAAGCATTGATTACTTTCGCCGTAGCCTCAGGGCCATGCACTCGGCCGGCGTCTACTTTGCCTATGGGGTGATTGACGAGGTGCACTGCGTATCGGAATGGGGGCACGATTTCCGCCCGTCGTACCTACATTTGGGGCGAAATCTGGTCGAGTACGTCCGTCCGAAGAAGACGGGAAATAAGAAAAAGGATCAACTCACGCTATTCGGGCTTACGGCAACCGCCTCGTTCGATGTGCTGGCCGATGTGGAGCGAGAGCTCTCTGGCGATGGAGCTTTCCCTCTGACCGCAGATTCCACCGTACGCTATGAGAATACCAACCGCCTTGAGCTGCAGTATCGAGTAGTGTCATTACGAGCAAGCTCAGCCAGAAAAAGAAAGGAGATTTTTGAACAGAAGAAAGCGCTCGTTGCACAGGTGGTGCTGAAGCTGGGCGAATGGCTCAGAGAACTTCAGACTCCAGAGGCCATTGCGCGAATCAAGGAACGTTTTGAGCAAAGGGAGACCATCACCGATGAGGCGTACAGAAGGCAAATACAGGAGAGAAAACTCGAGGTGGAAATAGAGGATGATTGGTACAAGGAGGACAATGATTGCCAAGTTGGGTTAATTATCTTCTGTCCGCACAGAGCGGGAGGGTTGGGGGTATATGATAATGAATGGGATCTAGGTGTTGCATCTGCTTTGGAGCGTGCCCTGCAGGTAGAGCATAGGCAATTTAGTCGCTTTATAGGAGGTGACGCCCCAAAGTATCAGGAGTTTTTCATGGAGTCTTTCATAAAGGGGAAGACCCCCGTTATGGTGGCTACCAAGGCCTTCGGCATGGGAATAGACAAGCCCAATGTGCGCTTTACGATTAACATGAACCACTCTGGGTCGCTGGAGGCTTTCGTGCAGGAGGCAGGCCGTGCCGGGCGTGATAGGAAAATGGCACTGGCCACAATACTATACAGCAGTGCTGTGATAGAGAACGATGGGGCAGAAGGGACTCCAAAACGGGATGAAGAGGGGCAGAACCCCGATGAAAAGGAGGAGCGAAGAAGACTGCAAAGTGTGGATTTTAGCGTACACCAGTTTTTCCACGATATGGGCTACCCTAGTGAGAAGTGCGATAGGGAGATCATGAACTTTGTGCTAAAGCACCCGGTGGGGAGGGCGGATGATGCTGAGGGTTTTCTCGAACGACTATATCAAGCCAAGGAGGAAGAACCCGTTGAGGTAACACTTACGTATGGGTATGGGAGTAAGGATTACAATTCCGTAATAGAAATACTATCGCATTTTAGCCGTGGAGAGAATTCGCGGCAAACTGACAAAGATAGTGAGAATAGAGTTAGCGAGCACCTCGGGAAGGCTATCTATCGGCTTTGTTGCATAGGAGTGGTTAGCGACTATACGCAGGGTTATGGAGTTAGGGAGTATAAAATCAAAGCGATACGGAAGGCCGATGGTGAGTACTACGCAGGGCTACAGCGATTCCTAGAGCGTTACTACACCCCCGAGCGGGCAGCCGAAGAGGTAGAGACTGCCAAGAGCTGTATGGGGCAGAATGAAGTGCATCGTTGCCTTGCCTACCTTACCCACTTCATATATGATAAGATCGCGGCAAAGCGGTACAGAGCCATCCAGGATATGGAACGCTTTTGCCAGCAGGCTGTGGATAGCAAGAAGAGCTGGCTAGAGGTGAATGAGGATCTGAAAGATACTCTTTACTACTACTTTAACTCCCGTTATGCCCGCGAGGGGTACTCCATCAATGGGCATCCCTACTCGCTAACCGATGATACTGAGCGAGGTCGCAATGCGAGTTTTGATATCCTTTTCAAGTACATGAGGGTGGTGGATGATGATCTGCTGGAGGTGGGTTCTACCCAAAAGGACAGCATCAAGCACCTGCACGGGGCGGTGCGCCTTATACGGCGTGCGGTTACCGATGCTAACCCGGCTCTCGACCTGCTGAATGTGTTCTGCCTACTGTACTCGGGCACGGGTGGCAATGAGAATCTAAGGGATGAGCTTGTAGAGAGCTACATGCAGGGTTACAGTGAATTCTACAAACGGACTCCCGACAAGAAGGAGTTCTACGAAAAGATTGCGATGTTCCACAATACGCTGCGAGGAAAGACATCTGTAGATGAAGGTGATTGGAACATGCTGCAAAAAAAGGGGATAGAATTCGAGATTAAAAGTCAAGCCGAGTGGCTTTCTACTTTTACAGAACGTTTCACAAGTGGCCTCAAGATCGCAAAATCGACATTGTAATTCAGCGACATCGAGACATCAAACATATTCACATGGAAACGGAAGAATTACTCCAATCGCTCAGCCAGCTCGAAGAGAATCTCCAGGAGATAAGCTCAGCGAACAGACTGGTTCAAGATACGGTGGATGCGTACAGAGCCGTGGAAGGCGAACTAGCACCAGCTGTGAAAGCGCTGGGCGAGTTGGCCCTTGAGCAGAAGTCGCTTGCGGATGGCGTACAGAAGAGGATGGATGATGCCTTGAGTCTCTTCGCGCAGGATGTCAAAGATATAAAAGAAGAACTCGCCTCTACGGCAAAGAGTTTTACAGGGACTGCAGCCCAAACAGGCAGGCAGCTTGCCGACAATGCGGAGGCCGCCACGGCACATTTAGAGGCAGCATTTGAGAAAAGCCAACAGCAATTTGCAGCTACTCTGGAGAAAACTTCACAAAGCTACGATGAGCGGAGCGGTAGCGCGCTGCAGATGCTACAAGCTGCATCGGTGGCTATTACCCGTGAGATAGAGGCAGAGAGGAAGGCCATTGACTTGGTAAAAGAGGAGTTGATGGGGCGTTACCAGGCTCTACGCGAGCAGATTGTGCAGATCGCTGAGGAGCTGGGGGCAAGCTTGGGCAAACAGATAGCTGACCAGCGCGCGTACACCGGGCAGGTTGGGGAGCAACTGGCACAGCAGTTGAGAGAGCAAGGGGCAACGCTACGAGAGGAATTTGTAAATCAAAATGCCCAGTTACGTAGGCAGGCGCGATTCATCAGGCTGCTGCTCTTCGTAGTCATAGCCTTAACTATCGGTATGATTGCCCTTACAGCATTACGCTAGCCCTGACCTGATGAAAAGAGCTGGAAATTTTCCCTTCGTATTGCGCATTCAGTATTTTTCTCTACCTTTGGGGTGGAAAATATGCCGTGGAGAGTGGCAACAGATCCCGTTGGATGGCCTGTTTTCAGGATGTTTGATGCGTTTTTAACCCATTCTAACTATGGAAATTAAGAAAGCACCTAGGGCTGATTTACAGCGTTACAGAACGATCTTCCTGCTATGCGGGTTGATCATAGCGATTGGCGTGTGCCTGATTGCCTTCAACTGGAAGTCGAGCTACGAGCTAGACCAAGACATTACCAATGCCCCAGTGGCTATAGTGGAGCAGGAAGAGATCCCCATGACGCAGCAAGAGGAGCAGAAACCAGACCTGCCTAAACCTGAAGCGCCGAAAATCATTACGAGGATCAACATCGTGCAGCGGGAAGTGAAGCTCGATAGCGAGGTGGATCCCTTCGATACCGAAATGGACGAGAACGCCGCGATAGACCCCATCGAATACACGGGCGACTCGGGCGAGAAAGAGGTGGAAGAGGAAGAGATCTTCTACTTTGTGGAAGAGATGCCCAGCTTCCAGGGGGGCGACCTGAACAAATTCCGCGATTACGTGCAGAGTAACTGTAAGTACCCAGAAGCTGCCACAGAGGCCGGTATCCAGGGGAAAGTGCAGGTGGCCTTCGTGGTAGAACCGAATGGCTCGGTGAGCAATGTGCGCGTGCTGCGCGGAGTGGACCCTCTGCTAGACAAAGAGGCCGTGCGCGTAATAAAGAATAGCCCCAAGTGGACCCCAGGCAAGCAGCGGGGGAAACCGGCTCGTGTGGGCTATACCATTCCAGTGGTCTTCTTCCTCCACTAGAAAGGTCTGCTAGATTTACATAATTCTCTGCGCCGTAGCATCATAGATGCTGCGGCGCTTTTCTATATCCCACCATCATCCTGTTTGGAAGAAAAGATGAGCCCTCTGCGAAAGTCCCGTGGGGGCTCAATCTTTTTGTAGGCGGACTTTCCCCTTCTTGCTGGCAAATAGTTCTAATCGCGCGATTCAACCTATCGAAGACCGTAGCGATACGGCACGGGGCGTTGTTTATGTGGGTATTGCAGAGGTGGTGGCCTACAGACCCATCTGTCGGTATCCCGGTCGGAATTCTCGTCTTCCTTCTGCCTGGCCAGCCCTGGTATGGGGAAAAGTGCAGCGGAGGCTATTTTTTGCATATAGCAGGAAATTAGGGCTATATCAACACCTGCGCCGTATCTGCGCCGTACCATCGCCGTATATCCTCTAGTGCATCCTCGGATTTCGCCTTAAGGCGAAATCCGAACATGCAGCGACCCAGGTACGGCGATGGTACGACGATGGTACGGNGTTGGGTGGGCGACCATTCAGTCGAGAATCGGTGGAAAAGTACCCGAGAGTATGCCTTGCGCTATGTTGGAGTCTTTTTAGGCGCGGAGGGGGGCTGGGTTGGCCACGTTTGAGACCTTCGGAGTATATAGCGATGCGGTGTGCTGTGCAGTTTGGACGAGTTTTGCAGCGGATTCAGGCTGTTGCTTTTGAACCAAGAATTTACGCGATGCGGGCGTGCCTAGCGGTGAATTGCGTTTTTCAGCGTTCTCTATTGAGGGCGGCGTGGAAAATAATTTCTGTTTCGGGAAGGGCTATCTATGCGGGGAGTAGCGTTTTGCGCGGGTGCATTTTTGCATTTCGGGAATGTTGGGATTGCGTCTGAATCCCAAATAATGGCTATATTCGCGAGCGATACGCAACAGGTAAACTTACGAAGTAGAGCGATGGGAGAACTACGTATAGTGGTGCTTGCCAAGCAGGTACCCGACACCCGCAATGTGGGAAAAGATGCAATGAAACCCGACGGCACGGTGAATCGGGGTGCGCTTCCCGCAATATTCAACCCTGAAGATCTCAATGCGCTGGAGCAGGCGCTGCGGATAAAAGATCAGGTGGCGGGCGCTAGGGTCACATTGCTGACGATGGGGCCTCCGCGGGCTGCCGAGATTATCCGTGAGGGGCTCTACCGCGGTGCCGATGATGGGGTGCTGCTCACCGATAGAGCTTTCGCGGGGTCTGATACCCTAGCGACCTCCTACGCGTTGGCATGCACATTGCGGAAGCTGAACCCCGATATGGTGATATGCGGGCGGCAGGCTATAGATGGCGATACGGCCCAGGTGGGGCCTCAGGTTGCGCAAAAGCTCGGTTGGCCGCAGATAACCTATGCCGAGGGTATAGAGTACCAGAACGGGGAGGTTACTGTCCGTAGACGTGTGGAGCGTGGGGTAGAGGTGCTGAGGGGGAGGCTTCCGATGGTGGTAACGGTGAATGGGAGCGCCCCGGCTTGTCGCTCTCGGCACGCCAAGCTCCTAATGCAGTGGAAGCGCGCCTACGCCCCATCAGAAGGGAAACCGGAGGGGTGTAGCTACGCAGGCCCAGAGCTTACGGAGTGGAATACCAGCCTGCTGGATGTTGATCCTCCGCAGCTTGGGCTGAGCGGTTCGCCTACCAAGGTGAAGACCGTGGAGAACGTGGTGTTTCAGGTGAAGGAGGCCAAGCGCTTTGAGGGCAATGCCAAGGAGGTAGACGCCTTGGTGCGCGAGCTGCTGGCGAACCACACGATAGGATAGCCGCCTTATAATTCCCCTATTTGTTTACAAGAGAGGAGATAACGACGTGAATAGCGTATTTGTATATTGCGAAATAGATGGTGGTAAGATTGCCGATGTTAGCCTGGAGCTAATGACCAAAGCCCGCGCCCTGGCGCATGAGCTGGGAGTGGAGGCAGAGGCTATAGCGTTGGGCGAGAACCTCGGCTGGGTGCCTGAGGTATGCGGCAAGTATGGTATAAAGCGAGTGCATATAGCTGATGATAAGCGGCTTAAGCATTTCCTTACCCTTCCGTATGAGCGTGTGCTGTGCAGCGTGTTTGAGCATGAAAGACCGCAGATTGCGCTCTTTGGTGCCACCTCTGAGGGGCGCGATCTTAGCCCACGGGTGTCGTCTGCCTTGCACAGCGGGCTTACTGCCGATTGCACGAGCCTACAAATCGGGAGCTACACCGATGCCAAGACGAGGAAGGAGTACCAGAATCTGCTGTTCCAGATTCGCCCGGCCTTCGGCGGGAATATCATCGCAACGATAGTAAACCCCGATTGCCGTCCGCAAATGGCTACTGTGCGCGAGGGGGTAATGAAACGGGAGGAGGCTGCCACACCCGTGAAGTGCGAGGTGGTGAAGATCGATACCCAGTCGCTGCTTAAGGATGCCGATTTTGTGGTGGAGATCCTTTCTCGCCAGATGGAGGAGCAGGCTATCAATATCAAGGGCGCGCCGATAATAGTGGCGGGTGGATATGGGGTCGGGAGCCGCGAGGGCTTTGAGAAGCTCTTTGAGCTGGCGCATCTGCTAGGTGGTGAGGTTGGAGCGTCTCGCGCGGCGGTAGATGCGGGGTTTGCAGATCATGCGCGCCAAGTGGGGCAAACGGGGGTTACAGTGCGCCCGAAGCTTTACATTGCCTGCGGTATTTCTGGGCAGGTACAGCATACGGCGGGGATGAGCGAGTCGCAGATGATCATTTCGATCAACAATGACCCCGATGCGCCTATCAACCAGATAGCCGATTACGCCGTGGTGGGCGATGTGCACGAGGTGCTGAATCATTTCATAGCTGCCTACAAGCGGAACTCCAAGTAGCGAATCCCTACCGCTGGGGTAGAGCATATTTAAGTGTCCAGGCATTGAAATACCGCTTTCCCCCTAGTAACCAAAGCAAGAATAGAAGGAAATGGCAAATTACTTTGAGGATAACAAGTCGCTGGAATTCCAGTTGCACCACCCGTTGATGAGGCGCATAGTAGAGCTGAAGGAGCGAGGGTTTACCCAGACTGATGGGACTGCCTACGCGCCTAAGGATTATGACGATGCGATAGATAGCTACGCGCGGGTGCTGGATATAGTGGGAGAGATCTGTGGCGATGTGCTGGCCCCCAATGCGGAGCGGGTGGACGAGGAAGGACCGCAGGTGGTGGATGGGCACGTGGTTTACCATCCTGGCACGCAGGAGAACCATGAAGCGTTGGCCAAGGCTGGGCTCTACGGAATGTCGTTGCCGCGCGAGTACGGTGGGCTGAACTTCCCCATGGTCCCCTACGTAATGGCGGCGGAGCTGGTGAGCCGGGCTGATGGCGGTTTTGCCAACATCTGGGGGCTGCAGGACTGTGCTGAAACGATACACGAGTTCGCCTCTCCAGAGCAGAAGAAGCGCTACCTCCCTATGGCCAATGAGGGGAAAACATTCGCCATGGGGCTCACCGAGCCTGATGCAGGGAGCGACCTGCAAGCCGTAATGCTCAAGGCGCACTATGATGAGAAGCGTGGCAGCTGGTTTCTCAATGGGGTTAAGCGTTTCATAACCAACGGGGATGGCGATATCAATTTGGTGATGGCGCGCTCTGAGGAGGGAACTAAGGATGCGCGGGGTATCTCGCTCTTCATCTATGACAGGCGGTCGATGGCCGTAACGGTGCGCCGCATTGAGCATAAGATGGGGATTGTGGGGTCGCCCACGTGCGAATTGGTTTTTAAGGATGCGCCGGCAGAACTGGTAGGCGAGCGGAAGCTTGGGCTTATCAAGTACGTGATGTCGCTTATGAATGGGGCGCGGTTGGGCGTTGGCGCGCAGAGCGTTGGGATAGCCGAGGCCGCCTATAGGGAAGCGGAGAAATACGCCAATGAGCGGGAGCAGTTCGGCAAGAAGATCATAGAGTTTCCCGCGGTGTATGAGATGGTAAGCCTTATGCGGGCTAAGACCGACGGGATTCGCTCCTTGCTCTATGAAACCTCTAGGTACGTAGATATCTACAAGACCCTGACCCATATATCAGAGGATCGTAAACTGGATGCCGCAGAAAGGGCAGAGCTGAAGGAGTACCAACGGCTGGCAGACCTCTTCACACCGCTCACCAAGCTCTTCTCAAGCGAGATGTGCAACCAGATAGCGTATGATGCTATCCAGGTACACGGCGGGACGGGCTTTATGAAGGATTTCCCAGTGCAGCGCTACTACAGAGATGCCCGTATCACCTCCATATACGAGGGGACATCGCAGCTACAGGTGGTGGCGGCTATCCGCGGAGTGGTTACCGGGGTGCTTGGTAAAAGGATAGAGTACCTGGCTAGCCAGCTAAAGGATGAGGGGTTTGCACGGGAAAGGGTCATGCTGCAGGCGATGTTCCAGGAATTTCTGGCCGATGTGCAGTACATTAACGATCAGTCCAACGACGAGCTGCATGATTTCCATGCGCGTCGGCTGGTAGAGATCGGTGGGTACATTGCCGTTGGCTACCTGCTCCTGTTCGATGCGGAGCGCGATGCTATTTATGCCCGAAGCGCCCGTATATGGGTGCAGTACGCCCACGGGAAGGTGGCAGAGCATCACAGCGTGCTTAGGAGCATTACAGCAGAGCAGCTTCCCCTTTATAGGGAATTGAAAAATGCTGAATGCCAGTGCAATGGATAGCCTATAACATACAGAGTGAACATGAAATCAATTAGCACAATTTTGGGAGTGGCACTACTGAGCACGGTCTCGATGCTGGGCTGCCAGCCAAAGGGTAGCGACAGCAAGGCTCTCGATCTGGCCGACATGGATCAGTCCATAGCGCCGGGCGATGATTTTTACCAGTACGCCAATGGCGGATGGCTTAAAACGGCCAAGATTCCTGACGATCGTACGCGGTACGGCGCGTTCGACGTGCTGCAGGAGCAGACCGAAGAGCGGGTTAAAGACATCCTTTTCCGTGCCGCCGATAGGAAGGGCGATACTACGGATGTAGACTTTGTGAAGATTGGCGATTTCTTCGCGTCGGGCATGGACACGGCAACCATAGAGGAGGTGGGGCTGCAGCCCATATTCCCCGATTTGGAGATGATTTCAACGCTAGCCGACCCGAAGGATCTCGCAAGGGAGATAGCTCGGGAGCGGGCCATAGGGGGGAGCGCCCCATTCTACGTATCGGTGGATCAGGATAGCAAGGAGGCCACCAGCATGATCCTCTCGTTCTACCAGAATGGGCTGGGGATGCCAGATCGCGACTACTATTTCGATGAAAGCGAGAACGGGCAGAAGCTACGCGATGCCTACATGGAGATGCTGGTGAAGACCTTTGAGCTGCTCGGCAAGGAAGAGAACGTGGCCAAAGGGATCGCGAAGGATGTGTTCGATTTTGAGAAGCGGCTGGCGGCAGCCTCGCTCACACGCTTACAGTACCGCGATCCGCATTTGATCTACAATAAGCTCACAGTGCCAGAGCTGGCAAAGGTCGCCCCAAACATCGATTGGGACCTCTACTTCCAGAATCTGGGTATCGAAAAGCCCGCAGCCCTCTTGGTCGATAACCCGAAGTTCTTCACCGAGGTGAGCAACATGGTGAAGGATGTGCCGATAAACGTGTGGACTGACTACCTGACGGCGCAGTTCATGAGCAGCTACTCCTCTTGCCTGAACGCGAAGTATGAGGATATCGCCTTTGATTTTTACGGTCGGGCACTCTCTGGCCAGCAGGTGCAGCAGCCACGTTGGAAGAGGGTTATGCGGCAAACCCAGGGAGCCCTGGGTGAGGCTATCGGTAAATTCTATGTGGCCGAGTGCTTCCCCCCAGAGGCTAAGCAGCGTATGCAGGAGTTGGTGCAAAACCTGCGTAAAACCTACCGTGAGCGCATGGGGCAGCTCACCTGGATGAGCGATGAGACCAAGCAGAAGGCGCAAGAGAAGCTTGATGCCATAACGGTGAAAATCGGCTATCCTGACAAGTGGCGCGATTATTCAGCCCTTTCCGTAGCTAGGGATTCCTACGCCTACAACGTGCGCAACGCCTACACCTACCGCTTCAATCGCACAATGGCCAAACTCGGGAAACCGATTGACCGCACCGAGTGGTTTATGACCCCCCAGACGGTGAATGCCTACTACAACCCCACAATGAATGAAATCGTATTCCCCGCGGCTATACTGCAGCCCCCGTTCTTCGATATGAAGGCCGACGATGCCGTGAACTACGGGGGGATAGGCGTGGTAATAGGGCATGAAATCACGCACGGGTTTGATGATCAGGGTCGTCAGTACAATAAGGAGGGCAACCTCGAGAACTGGTGGTCAGCTGAGGATTCTCTGCGGTTCACCGAGTATTCACAGCTCTTGGTAGACGAATTCAACGCCTTTGATGTGATAGACGGTATCCATATCAACGGTAAGCTAACCCTAGGGGAGAACCTGGCAGACTACGGCGGGCTAACCATCTCGGTTCATGCGCTCGAGGGGGTGTTGGCCAATGAGCAGGGGGCGGCCGACAAGAAGATCGACGGCTTCACGCCACTGCAACGTTTCTTCCTCTCCTACGCGAAAATTTGGCGTAATCTTACCCGTGACCAGGAGCTGATACGTCGGCTTAAGGACGATGTTCATGCCCCGGGTAAGTATCGGGTTGATGGGGGAGTGTATAACATCGACGAGTTCTATACTGCTTTTGAGGTGAACCCCTCGAGCCCCTACTACAGGGAGCCCGCGAAGCGTCCTACTATTTGGTAGTTTCCAGTTTGCAGCCCTGCATGCCCCAGTCGGCGTGCGGGGCTGTGTTTTTTCATTTCGCCAGCCATGCACTCCTATCTGTTGAGAGTCTGCCTATTAGTCCCACTTATGCTAATCGGGGTCGTTCGCCAGGCCGTGGCCCACGCTGCGGTGGCCGATTCCGTAAAGGATGAGCGTATAGTGGTGAACCAGCGGGAGTACTGGGTGCATACCGTGGAAAAAGGGGAGACATTGTACGCCATAAGCCGACGCTACGGTATTTCACTCACCGAGATAGCCACGGCCAATCCAGACATCTACTACGGGCTCAAGAAGGGGGCTAAGCTGCGTATCCCAATCCCCCCGAGCCAACGGGGGAAGCAGGATACCGTTAGGCCCGAATTTGTGATCCATATTGTAGAGCCAGGCGAAAATCTTTTCCAGCTCTCCCGCCAGTACGGTATCAGTGTCCGTTCTATCCGCTTGGCCAACCGCCTGAAGTCAGATACCCTTAGGGTGCACGAGACGTTACGTATCCCCACCCAGGAACTCCCGAACGCTGCCGATACGCTGCAGTTCATCGTGCACGTAGTGGCTAAGGGGGAGAGCCTTTTTGGGCTAGCCAAGAGCTACGGGGTAGGGCAAGATGATATTCTGAGGCTGAACCCAGAGGTGGAGGCACAGGGTTTACAGGCCGGGCAGGTAGTGCGTATCCCCACTAAGCCTGGGGGCGTGCCAGAGAAGGGAGAGGAGGATTTTACCCCTGCAACCCCAGAGCCCGCAGTGGTTTCACCCTGCGATGCCTCGGTGGCCTTTGGAAAGGGGCGCACGCTGGAGGTTGCGCTTATCCTTCCGTTTACCCAGGGCGGCAAGCGTAGGGACGACACACCAGTAGAGCCCGAGGAGGAGGCAGTATCCTCCCATTCTCCAGGGGTCGACGGGCGGTTCTTAGATTTCTACCAAGGATTCTTGCTGGCCGTAGAGCGCTATAAGTTCTTGGGCTACAGCATTCGGCTTAAAGTTATCGATTCCCAGCAAAACCCCGACCTGCTGAACGGGCTGGTGAATAGCGGGCAGCTTGAGGAGGCGAATCTGATTGTCGGGCCCGTTTACCCCAAAGCGATATCTGTGGTGAGCCAGTGGGCGGCAGCGCGGCGTATATCGCTTGTGTCGCCACTGTCGGGGAAAACCCCCTCGTTTGAGGCCAATCCCTTCCTCTTTCAGGCCAATCCCTCGGACATAACGCAAATTCGGCAAATGGTGGCCAACCTCCCGCTAGAGGGCGTTCGCCGGGTAGTGATGATTAGCGAGACCACGCCTGCCGATGAGGATCTGGCCAATAACGTGGAGCTGATGCTGCAGAGCGAGGTGGCTCGTAGGCCAGGGGCTGATTCTATTACCGTGCAGGTGGTGAACCATGCCCAGGCGAACGACCCGAGGAAAACCGACCCGAACATCAATAGGGCGTTAGATCCCCGTGGGCTCACGCTAGTCATTGTCCCATCTACACGTGAGCCCTACGTAAGCGAGGTGCTCGGGCAGCTGAACACGCTCGCCATTAGGGATAAGCGTAATATCAGGGTCTTTGGGCTCCCAAAATGGTTGAAGATGGAGAACCTGGACTTTGCCCAGCTCATCAACCTGCACGTGACCATAGCCTCCCCCTTCTATGTAGACTATTCTAGCCAGCTGGTGTCCAACTTTATAGATGATTACAGGAGCACCTACAGGGCTGAGCCTAGCAAATTTGCCTTCCAGGGCTATGATGTGGCCAATTACTTCATGGGGGCAATATTTGAGTATGGAGAGGATTTCCGCTATTGCCTCCCGAGCCTCCAAGTGCCACTGCTGCAGAACAGCTTCCGTTTCGTGCAATCGCAGCAATTCGGGAGCTATGAGAGCACGGGGATATACCTTATCGAGTTCACGAAATCGGGGCTGATGCCGATAGGGCAGTAGGACGTAGAAAGGCGCGGAGAAGGACTCTAGGATGGGCAGGCGTGGCAGAGGTGGCCTAGCCTGCCCATTTTTTTATGCCAGATTAGCGCAGAATGAAACGCAATTAGCCCTTTGCGTGGGGGCTCATTTTGCCGTTCTTTACCAGTCCCCCATAGCATCCTTCTGCTTTTTGGGTAAAAGGGCAGTGTCTCCATTCCCAAAATTTCGCTACTTTTGCGCCCGAGTAGTGGTGGGGCGCAGGCTGCCCGCCTAGAAATTCGCGCTATGGGGCAGAGTCTCTACATAGAAACCTACGGCTGCCAGATGAATGTGAACGACAGCGAGCTGGTAGCCTCCATCCTTACTGATGCGGGCTACACGCTTTGCCAGAGTGCGCAGGATGCCGACATAGTGCTGCTGAATACCTGCGCCATCCGCGATAACGCCGAGACGCGCATCCTGGGGCGCTTGGCGCATTTTCGGGATCTGCGCGCCACGCAGACGCCGCACCTCACCATAGGGGTGCTGGGCTGTATGGCCTCGCGCCTCAAGGGCGAGCTGCTGTCCCCAAGGGTGGGTGCGAATCTTGTGGTTGGGCCAGACAGCTACCGAGAGCTCCCTCGGCTGCTTGCGCGGGCGCAGAATGCGGTTGCCATACGGCTCTCAGACCGTGAAACCTACCAAGGGATAGCGCCATTACGCTACGCGACCAATGGGGTGAGCGCCTTTGTCTCCATTATGCGAGGCTGCGATAACCACTGCACGTTCTGCGTGGTGCCATTTACCCGGGGAACGGAGCGGAGTAGAGACCCACTATCCATCCTACAGGAGGTTGAGGTACTGCGCGATACGGGATATCGAGAGGTTACGCTCTTGGGGCAGAATGTGGACAGCTACCGGTGGAGCATGGGGGCGGAGGGCGATTTGCCGTTTGCCGGGCTGCTAGAGCGTGTGGCGCGCCAAGCCCCCGGTATGCGTATCAGATTCTCCACTTCCTACCCGAATGACCTTACCGAGGCGGTGCTTCACACCATGGCGCAGTATGGGAATATATGCCCGCATATCCATCTCCCCGTGCAGAGCGGATCTGATAGGATGCTACGGGCTATGCGGAGAAAGTACACGAGGGCAGAGTATCTGCAGCAGGTGGCGCGAATTCGGGCTATAATCCCAACCGTGGCTATAACCACAGATATTATTGCAGGCTTCTGCGGAGAGCAGAAGGTCGATCACCAGGCAACCCTCAGCCTCATGCGCGAGGTTGGGTACGATGCCGCCTTCATGTTCAAGTACTCAGACCGGCCTGGTACGTATGCGCATAATAGGCTGCCAGACGATGTGCCAGAGGAGGTGAAGACGCAGCGTCTCGCGGAGATCATAGAGCTGCAGAATGAGCTTTCGCTACAGTCCAATATGCACGATGTGGGGCGTGAATTTGAGGTGCTGGTGGAGGGCGATTCTAAGCGGAGTGCTGAGGATGCTTGCGGGCGTACAGGGCAGAATAAGATGGTGGTATTCAAGAAACAGCAAAGCGAACCTGGGCAGTACGCCCATGTGCGTATAGTCAGCTGCACCTCGCAAACCCTGCTTGGCGAGCTGGTGTAGTACGATTTTAAATCTCATTATTCTTAGTATGGAAGTTCAAGAGAGGCTGCGCGTAGCCCTATTGCAGCGAAATATCATTTCTGGGAGCGTAGAGGCGAACTACCGCGGGTTTGAGGCGATGCTAGCAGAGCTGCCAGAGGGGGTCGATTTGGTGCTGCTGCCCGAGATGTTCACCACGGGGTTTAACCCTGCAACCCTGCGCCAAACGGAACCCCACATGGGGCCAACCGTGCAGTGGATGCTGGCTATAGCTGCAGAGAGGCAGATTTTGCTCTGCGGAACAATACCAGCCACAGAGGGCGATAGGCTCTACAATAGATTCTACTTCGCGTGGCCAGATGGCAAGGTAGATTGGTATGATAAGCGCCACCTCTTCGCGCTGGCAGGCGAGGAGCGCCACTTTACCCCAGGGCATCAGCAGAAGGTGTTCACGTACCTGGGATGGAGAATCTGCCCGCAGGTGTGCTACGATATCCGCTTCCCGGAGTGGAGTAGGAATTTCGGGCAGTACGACCTGCTGCTATACCCAGCGAGCTTCCCGGCAGCGCGGGATTTCTCTTGGACTACGCTCATGGCGGCTAGGGCCATAGAGAACCAGGCCTACACCGCAGGCTGCAATCGTACAGGGCTAGATGATGCTGGGCTTAGCTACCGCGGGAGTTCGCAGATTATAGCCCCCTCTGGGCGTATCATCGGGCAGCTGGGGGCCAATGCTACCGGGCTTGTGCTGGGCGATTGCTCTATGGATTACCTGCAGGAACACCGAGCACGCTACCCATTTCTACGCGATGCAAACCGGTTTACGCTGCAGGGGTAGCAGCTGGCGAACGGCAGTAGCTATACGGTTGTGCTGCATCGGTTAAAGTGAGCTTTGCAGAGAGCCTAATTTTACGGCGTAGGAACGACATCAATTTTTAGCGAGGGAAGACTCCCCCAAGAGGTACTGGCTGCACGGTTTAGAGCCTTGTAGCCAGTATTTTTATGGGGCAGCTGAAGGGCACTGTGCGTATTCAGAGGGAGCTGAAATAGTACGATTTTGCCCTCGGTAGGGGTAAATTTGCCCGCCGGGGGTTGAAATAATGGGTAAAAGGTGCTATCTTTACACTTAGGTTTTTGTCGAAGAGTGATGGTAGTGGGTATACGCAACCTCTTGATGCTGTTGGTGCTGGCTCTCGTTCTTTGCAGCGAGAGCGTGCTGGGGCAATCGGTTTCACTTGCGCCCGGTCGGCTGCCCTACTACCACCTGCTCGACTCTTTTACCTATTACCTAGAGATGGAGCGCCCGTTGGCCGCGCTCCCGATCATAAAAGATTTTGAGCAGACAGCCGTAGCATTGCGCGATACCACGGGGCTTATAGATGCCAGTATCGCACGTGGGTATGCGGCCTACCTGCTGCGTAAGTCGGTAGAGGCGTTGGACTACTACGACCACGCCTTACGGATGGCCTACCGTAGGGATGATAGCATCCACATATCGCGCTGCCATGTGCTGAAAGCCCTTGCCTACCAGCAGCAAGACTACAGCGTCGCCAGCCTGTACGCCTTTCGGCAGGCAATGGATTTTTTTACACCCAACGCTTCGGTCCGCGAGGTGCTTACCACCTACCGAAATGTGGGTACGCTCTACAAGGAGCAAGAGCAGTATAGCGAGGCCCGTGAACTCTACCAGAAGGCCTTAGCATTGCACCAGAAGACGGGGATCACCTATGGCGAATCCCAGCTCTACCAAGAAATGGCAGATCTGGAATGCCGGCAGAATCGCAGGGCGGCAGCCATGGTATGCCTGTACAAGTCGCTCCAGGTGAGCGATGTGCTGCGGACCGATAGCCTCTCGGGCATACTCCACTCTGAGCTTGCCGAGCTCTACCAAGGGCTAGGGCTAAGGGCGTATAGCGAGCTCCATATAAAGATAGCGTTGGAGGAGGCTGATAGGAGCGGAGCTGTGGATTCCCGTGCCCACGTGTACCTGCGTGCAGCACAGCTGTCAAAGGAGTGGGGGTGGCTCGATAGCGCAGAGCGGTACGCGCTCAGAGGGCTAGCGCTGATTCGGGATACCGACTACCAGAATGGGCTTTGCATTCAGCTCCTGGATCTTCTAGGCGCCATAGCATCTGCGCGTGCCGACTTCCCCTCGGCACTCCTGTATGCTGATAGGGCGGGCGAAATCCGTACCTTGATGCTCGAGCATCGGAAGTCTGCTGAATTCGCCCAGAAGGAGCTGGACAATGAGTTCCAACTTCGCCAAGAGGAAACCCTGATTCGCCAGCAGGATCACGCCATGCAGCTCGCGGCAGATTCGGTGCGCATGCGTTTTCTGGTGCTGGCACTCAGCGTACTGATTTTCTTCACCTTGGTGGGCATTATCCTTATGCGGGCTAAGGTGCTGCAAGAGCTACGCACGAACCATGAGCTGGAGGTGAAGGCTGAGAAGCTGCGCAACCTCACCCAAGGGCTGCAATTGCAGAAGAGAGACCTTGAGGTGCAGCAAGACGAAATCAACCAGAATAACCGGCTCTTGCTGGAATCGCAGAAGCTGATTCGCCAGAATACCCAGAGCGTGCACACCAATATCGACTACGTGCGGAATATCCAGCGCTCCCTCCTTGTGCGAGAGCATGATTTGAGCCAGCAGCTGGGCGAGTGTTTTGTGCTCTATTGGCCAAGGGATGTGGTGAGTGGCGATTTCTACTGGTATACATCCACTGATGAGGGGCATATCCTCGCCGTGGCAGACTGTGCAGGGCATGGAGTGCCCGGCGCGCTCGTGAGCCTCATTGGCAATATCCTTTTGAGCAAGATCGTGAAGGAGTGGCATATTACTGATCCTGCCGCCATACTCTGCCGTCTGCATGATCAGCTCAGGAGCTACCTGAGTACCCGGGGCGATAGCTATGTGGGGTACTACAGCATGGACATCAGCCTGGTGAAGATAGATTGCGCGCACCGACGGCTTACCCACTCTGGCGCCAGCGATACGATGTACCTCCGCCAAGGGGGAAAGACCCTCAAGCTCCGAGGCAGCATTAAGAGCGTGGGGAGCGTGGTAACGGGGTATGATTTCCGCAACACAGAGATCCCGTTGGAGAATGACGCGATGCTATACCTCACCAGCGATGGCTATGCTGACCAGCTGAATGCTGACAACAGGAAACTGGGGCGGAACACCTTCAGCCAGCTGCTCGAGAGCCTCGACGGAATGACCGCCCTAGAGCAGTCTCGGTTCTTACAGGTTAAATTCATGGAGCATCAGGGGAATGCTGAGCAGACCGACGATGTTTGCCTGTTGGGAGTACGTGTAAAGCTAGCGTAGGCATGGAGTGCTCTAGGATAGGCAGCGAAACTAGGAGAAAGGGAGGGCTCATGGGAGAATCCCCCTCCTGCTCAGTGCGTAAATCCCATTCCTTGGCTGTGGTTTGCGGGTGGCTTGCAGTAATCTTAGCCGCCCTCATTTTCCCTGGCAGGATAGCGCAGGCCCAGAATTTCCTCAATAGAGGCAGTACTGCAGAGAGCCGCGTGCAGGCCAGAGTGGCTAGGGCATACGCAGTATTGGGTAAGCAGCAGTACGCACGGCTAGCCCTGGAGGTGGATACGCTCCGAATGCTTAGCGAGCGCTATGGCGATAGCACCGGGACCCTCTACGCTGCGTGGTTTGAGGCGCAGCTACTTTTCTCTAGGGGGAGAGTGGTGCCAGCGGTCGATCTGCTCGACTCCCTGCAGATACTCTATAGCCACACCACCCGCTACAGGGAAAAGGCTCTGATAGCGCTGAGTATCGGGCAGATGCAAAATTTCCTAGGCAACTATCCCCGCTCGGCGGCCAACCTTAGGAAAGCCTACGATTACGCGGCTCAAATAGAGGATGCCTCGCTCCTAACCTCCATACTCATTGCGCAGATCGATAATCAGATCTCCCTTGAGCTTTTCGATAATGCGAGCTATTCACTCAAGAGAGTGGCGCTCTTTCTGGCCGGCGATACCATATCGTCCAACGCCCTCTCGTACCTCGTGAGCCAAGGGGATTTCAATATGGCCACGGGCAATGTGGGGCTGGCAGCCGAAGATTTCCTCAGAGCCTCCAGCATTGCCCAGGCCACAGGCAACAGAGTCCTGCAGATTCACACGCTTACAGAGGCGGCCAGCGGTATGGTGGAGCTCCATACGCTTGAGCGTGCACGGGTACTTTTGGATTCTGCCACCCGCATGTCGCTGTGGCAGCCAAACCTGAGCAACAGCCAGCTCATAGATGAGACCTGGGGTGATTACTACCGTGCGGCAAAGCAGCCCCTGAGGGCAGAAACCTACTACCAGCAGGCATTGGCAGCATCCATCGCGCTGCAGAGCGGAGTGCAGCAGATCCATCTGCTCCAGCGGCTATCTGAGCTCTACCGCGAGACGCAGCAGCTGCAGGCAGCCTATGGCGCCACCATGCGAGCCTACCAGATTCAGGACAGCATACACGCCTTTCTTGCCCTGCGGAACTTTGCCTCGGCAGATGCCGAAGCCCAGCATGAGATCGATATATACCATGCCGAGCTGAAGGCGCACATGGAAGAGGCGCAATTCAACCGAACACGGCAGAAACGCCATGCCATATGGTGGATGATGGGCGGCGTGCTGTTAGCCTGCGGTTTCTTCCTCTACGTCCTCTCCCGCGCGTACCATTTCCGCAAGGTGTCCAATCGGCATCTGGAGGCTCAGGAAAGGGAGATTGAGCGCACCCGTAGCGAGCTGCAGAAAACCATAACCAGGAATGAGGAGCTGCGAGCCGAATCCATGCAGCAGACCCAGCGGATCAACGAGGCGAAGCTTGAGATCCAAGCGCACAATAGCCAGCTCATGAATAGCATAGAGTACGCCAACTCTATCCAGCAATCGATATTCCCCACGGAGCGGGCCTTGAATCCCTACCTGGCAGAAAGCTTCCTCCTCTCAAGGCCCAGGGATATAGTCAGTGGCGATCTCCCCTGGTTTGCACCTGTTGAACAGGCCCTGGTAATGGCAATGATCGACTGTACAGGGCATGGGGTGGCCGGAGCATCGCTCTCTTTCATCGTATACTCCATTCTGAATGAGATTGTTATTGAGAAGAGAGTGACCGATCCGGCTACCATCATCTACCAGTTCAACCAGGGGGCTTGCGACTTGCTGGCGAATACCGAGCGGAAATTCCGTAGCAGGATTCGCATGGACATCTCAGTGCTAAGCCTCTTCCCCAAGGCCGGCTACGCGCTCTACGCCGGGTGGAATCAGTTCCTCTTCTACTGTGCAGACGGCAGGCGAATCATGCGGCTTATGGGCAATCCTGGACTCCTGGTCTTGAGCGAAAAACCCGTAGAGGCCGCCGTAAACCAACGGATAGAGCTCACCGAGAAATGCACCTTCTACCTGGCCACAGACGGCTACGCCAACCAGATGAACGCCGACCTTGAGAAGATAGGTGCCGCCCGCCTCATGGCCCTACTCGAGGAGGTGCAGCCCTTGGCGCTGAGCCAGCAGAAGGCAAGGCTCGTCAATTTCCTGGTGCGCCACAAGCTCGGGGCCGACCAGACCGACGATATCACCATACTCGGCTTCCGGCTGTAGGGGAATATACCAGCATTATAGCCCCTTTCACAGAGTAGCCCCCTCCATTCGTAAAGGGGGAAAGCTCAAGTAGGGCTATGTGAATATGTGTGTATTTTCACAGTTTCGCTACCGTGTGTCGCATCGTTACTAATGCGTGCTGAGTTACGGTCGGCAGGTTACGTTGGCTGATTTTCTGAAAGGGATTAATCCTCCCCGGCGCATAGTAGACCTGCTGCGGTTGCAATCTACCCCACGCGCAGGAGGGGCTGGCACTCCCAACCCCCGAGCGCGAAGATAAAGGTTTGCCCAGAGAGCGCAAAATCCGTGGAATAGTGCTACATTCGCGGGTTAGGCAAACAGATAAACAGATGGCCATCGATCTATCGCAACCCGCCCCCGAGGCGGTGATTATCGTGGGAGTGCATACGCCAGATCGGCAGAGCTACACCACCAATGAATACCTCGACGAGCTGGAATTCCTGGTGCAAACCGCCGGCGGGGCATGCGTGCAGCGATTCATCCAACAGCTACCCGCGCCAGATAGTCGGACCTACATCGGGAGTGGCAAAGTGCTGGAGGTGAAGGCCGCGGTAGCCGAGCATGAGGCCGGCCTCGTTGTATTCGACGACGAGCTCAGCCCCACCCAGCAGCGAAACCTAGAGAAGGAACTCGAGTGCAAGGTGGTGGACCGCACCAACCTGATACTCGACATCTTCGCCCAGCGCGCCCGTACAGCCTACGCCAAGAAGCAGGTAGAGCTGGCGCAGTACCAGTACCTACTCCCCCGCCTGGCAGGCCTGTGGACGCACCTCGAACGGCAGCGAGGGGGGATTGGGATGCGGGGCCCGGGCGAACGGGAAATCGAAACCGACCGCCGCATAGTGCGCGATAGAATATCGAAGCTGAAGGGCGAGCTCGCGCAGATTGACCGACAAATGGCAACACAACGCCAGACCCGAGGGCAGCTCGTGCGCGTAGCGCTGGTGGGCTATACCAATGTGGGCAAATCCACCATCATGAACCTGCTGGGCAAAGCCGACGTGCTAGCCGAGAATAAGCTCTTCGCCACCCTAGACACCACTGTGCGCCGCGTCTCCACAGAGGGCGGGTTGCCCTACCTCCTCTCCGACACCGTCGGCTTCATTCGCAAGCTCCCCACCCAGCTCATCGAATCGTTCAAATCCACACTCGACGAGGTACGCGAGGCCGACCTGCTGGTGCATGTGGTCGACATCTCCCACCCCCGCTTTCAGGAGCAGATAGCCACCGTGAACGAGACCCTGCGAGACCTGAAGGTGAGCGAGAAACCCCAGCTCCTAGTGTTCAACAAGATAGATGCCTACCGCCCGGCCGAACGCGAGGAGTACGACCTCACGCCCCGCGCCCCCGAGACCTTCACCCTCCAGGAACTCCAAGCCACCTGGATGAACCGCGATGGTGCAAACACAGTATTCATCTCGGCCCGCACGGGCGAGAATCTAGAGGGGCTCAAGTCCGAACTCACCCGCCTGGTGAAGGGCATCCAGCTCGAGCGCTACCCCTGGAGCACCGGGGGATGGGAATAGCGACTCGCAGAACAGTGGTTTAATATTTTGGCCGTTCTGATATAAAAACGGTAGATTGAAAAAATCTTAATTGTTGAATAATTCTAACATTCTGAAAAAATGTCTATGAATAAATAGTGATTGGTATTGTAGCCATAAAATACAGCAAGGAGGTATGATACCTACATCAGGCCTATAATATGTAGGCGGAGACTTGCCAAAACAGGTAGATCTCCGCTTTTTATATGTGTATATTGTATTCAAAAGAAAACTGATTTATATCTATTATAAAACATAACTAAAAGTGTTCTATTTGTAGCATTGTTCTTTGTTCCTACATATGATTAGATTTTTAACCAAAAGATTGAATTTATCGAAGACCGTAACGATGCGGCGCGCCGCGTCGTTTAAACTGACTAGCGTTTTTTGCCCTCGGCGGGCGCCTGCGGGCGGCGGGGCTTTTGGGCGTGGGTATCCCCTGCGTTCGGTGTCGAGATCTCGGCAAGCCCCGCTTAAACGGCGCGGCCCTCTTAATTGCGGCTCGCCACGTCGCTACAAACGCCGGAGAGCCCACCATCGGGCCCTCGCGGGTGGGCGGGCACTCGTTGCGCTCGGCACCGCCCCTACCAAGAACGCGATGGCCAATCTCGCCAATTGGTAGAACGGTGATTCTCTGCGGCAGGCCTACAAAACGACGCGGTGCGCCGCGTCGTGGTAAGACGCATGCGTGAAGAATGTTTCTAATCATGCACTCCCAGTTCTAGTGGCAATGCGTTTTTTTGCGGGGAGGCCTGCGCGGCGTTTTTTGCCCCTGGCGGGTGCCTGCGGGCGGCGGGGCTTTTGGGCGTG
>LIIK01000064.1 GCA_001421095.1 Candidatus [Bacteroides] periocalifornicus
GCCTCTACCAGCACCGCGACTACCGGGACCTGCTCCAGCGGCACGGGGCGGTCCAGAGCATGTCGCGGCGGGGGAACTGCTGGGACAACGCCTGCGCCGAGAGCCTCTTCGCCCGCATGAAGGTCGAGCTCCTCCGGGCCCAGGAGTGGGAGAGCCTGGCGGCGTTCGAGCGCGCCCTGGCGCGCTACGTGGAGTACTACAACCGCGACCGGCGCCGGCTGGGGGGGGAAAGCCCCGCGCGGCGCCGCGCGCAATACGAGTTGAAAAACAGCGTTAAGCAATCATAAAACGTCCAACTTTAGGGGCGCAGTCCACTTCCCCGCCCCTCCTTCCGCGGCTCTATATGTATGGTAACCTCTACCCCTAGCAGCCGGCCCAAATGCTCCTCGAGGCGAGAGGTGATGCTAAAAGCCTCGCCCACCAGCATTCCGGAGGGGAGTACTATGTGAAACACCAGCTCCTGACGGCGGATGTAGTTATGCCAACGGAAATCATGGGGCCTTAGGTCGAGCCGCGGGTAGAGGTTCGCCAGCTCCTCGCGCACCGTGTCGATAAGGCGTGCGGGCGGATGCTCCCCCGCTATCGTGCTCGCGGCGCCACGGATGGTGGTAAAGGCCACATAGGCAATGTACACCGCAATGGCCGTGCCCAGCGCGCCATCTATCCACCAGGCCCTGCTCCCCACCAGCATGCCGATTAGCAGGATTAGCGAGCTCAGAGCATCGCTACGGTGATGCCAACCATCGGCAGCCAATGCCGCATTACCCGCATGCCGCGCCATCCTGAAGGAGTAGCGCGCCATAAGCTCCTTGCCCACAAGGCTCACCGCGGTAACCAGGATTGCCGCTACGCCAAACTTCGCCTCCCGATGCTCGTAGAGTTGCATGAGCCCCTCATAGCCAAAAAATCCGGCCACAAGCGCCAGCATCACCCCTATCAGCATGGTGGAGACCAACTCGTACCGACCGTGCCCAAAGGGGTGTTCCTCATCCGGAGGCTTGATGCTGATACACAGCATTGCCAGCACTATGAGCGAACTCAGGCAATCTGAGAGCGTATGCCAAGCATCGGCCTTTATCGCCACCGAATGGCTCAAGATACCCACCCAGTACTTAAAGGCAAACAGCACCACATTCCCAGCAATGGACAGCCACGCTGCAGACATGGAGAACCTGCTATACTGCCGATCTGATAGGGGGGCCTGTGGATTCCGTGGCGATGATAGCATGGCAAAGCAGTACAAGCGCGCTATACAGACCGGGCAACAATCCCCGCTATAACCACCATAGAGAGGATGATGCTATTGATACCATTGGTAAGCATAAAGCGCCCATCAATACGTTCCAGACGAGCGGGGGAAAACAACGTATGCTGCCATACAAGTACCGATGCGAACAGCAGGATTCCCCCCACGCCCCACACCCCTATTCCCATCAGGTGGAAGGCAACGGTGAACAGCACAACGGCCAGCAGGTGCGCAATCCTAGCCAACCATATAGCCCCCCTTACCCCCATGGCCACAGGTATCGAGAACAGGTGGTTCGCTCGGTCAAACTCCGCATCTTGCAACGAATAGACAATATCGAACCCACCCACCCAGAGCAATACCCCTATGGCCAGCAGCAGGGTATCGAGATCAAAATGTCCTGTGGCCGCCACGTAAGCCCCCAAGGGCGCCAGTGCTAGCGTAAGCCCAAGCCAGAAGTGGCACAGCCAGGTAAACCGCTTGGTGTAGCTATAGCCCAACAGCAGCAGCAGGGCTACCGGGCTGAGGTAAAAGGTCAGGCTATTGAGGAAAAAGGTCGCCAGCATGAAAAGCGCCGCGTTCACCACCACGAACACCGCACCACCCCGAACAGAAATCGCACCCATCGGGATCTCCCGCCCCTTGGTTCGCGGATTGAGCGCATCGATTTTTCTATCTAGCAGCCTGTTATACCCCATTGCAGCATTACGGGCAAGCACCATGCACGCCAGCACCAGCAGCACTGTGCGCAGGCTAATCGCACCCGTTGAGGCAAATCCCCACGTCAACCCTACCAGCGCGAACGGCAGTGCAAATAGGGTGTGGGAAAACCTCACGAGCCGAAACCAGGGAGCCACCGAACTGACCACAGCCCTGCTCACACCAAGTGCCCCTTAATTAGCTGTATAAACTCCTCCCGCGTCTTGCTCTGCGTCATAAAGGCCCCCGTGAACGCCGAAGTGGTAGTTACGCTATTCTGCTTCTGCACCCCGCGCATCTGCATGCACATGTGGGCAGCCTCTATAACCACGGCAACCCCCTTGGGGTTCAGCGCATTCTGAATGCACTCCAGAATCTGATCGGTTAGGCGTTCCTGCACCTGCAGCCTGCGCGCGTAGGCATCCACCACCCGAGCGATTTTGCTCAGGCCCGTGATGTAGCCATTCGGGATGTAAGCCACATGCGCCTTGCCGTAGAAAGGGAGCATGTGATGCTCACACAGCGAGTAGAGCTCTATATCCTTCACTATCACCATCTGGCTGTAGTCCTCGGCAAACCGTGCCCCCATCAGGATACTCGTGGGATCCAGCTTATAGCCATGCGTGAGGAATTGGATCGACTTCGCCACCCGTTCCGGGGTCTTTAGCAATCCACTGCGCGAAGGATCCTCCCCCAGCAAGCCTAGGATAGCCTCGTAGTGCTGCATCAGCTGCTGGGTGCGTTGCGCATCCCACTGTTCCAGCTTATTGTACCCTGGCCCCGGGGCGGAAGAACCCCCATCGTTCAGACGCTCAATATCCATATCCACCCCGGTAGAGCGTGCTGAAAATCATGAAGTAGAAGAGGAAGACGAGCACAAATGCTATCAGCATCCAGATTAGCTGCGCCCTCGCCCAATTCCGCTTGCTTTGAGGCGCCATATCGCCAAAAGCCCAGACGAAGAGCATTATCAATCCCACCACTGGGATCGCCATGATGAGAATGGTTACGAACCAGTTACCCACCGACATGGGGCGGTTTTCGTACTGCTTCTGCAGCTGCTGCAGCTCGTTTGAATTCAGTTCTGCCATGATACCATGATACTATAGATCTAAAAAAGTTGCTGTGCAAAAAAATCTCAACGGGAGGTTTACCAAAGGGACGACAACCCAATCATGAAGGCTGCCGCAAAGATCACAATGTATAGCCCAAACACTACCGCAAGTATCAGCAAATGCGCCTTGGCCCAATTCCGTTTGCTCAGGGGAGCATTACCTCCAAAAGCCCAGACGAAGAGCAGAACGATGTTAGCGATTGGTATCAAGAGCAGAAGGATAGACCCCACCCAATCGCCCACCGTCATGGGGCGGTTCTCGTACTGCTTCTGCAGCTGCTGCAGCTCGTTTGAATTCAGACCTTCCATCGATACAGAGAACGTTATTTATCCCATGCGCGCAAAGACCATTTCCCCAAGAAACCCGCCACCAGGCCAGAGGGGGAAAGAGCCCCGTTGCCACTTCAGACTTCTAGCTGCCGTAATCGTAGAATCCACGCCCGCTCTTGCGCCCGAGTAGCGACGCCCGCACCATCTTACGGAGCAATGGATGCGGCCGATACTTCGGGTCGGCAAACTCTGCGTAGAGCACCTCCATAATGGCCAGGCAGACATCTAGCCCTATGAGGTCGGCAAGAGCCAGCGGCCCCATAGGGTGATTCGCCCCCAGCTGCATGGCCGTATCGATCTCCTCCCTCGTAGCCACGCCGTCGGCCAATATGCCTATCGCCTCGTTCACCATCGGTATCAGCATCCTATTCACCACAAAGCCCGGCGCCTCATTCACGCCCACAGGGGTCTTACCCATCTTCGTGGCAAAGTCTACCGCAAGCGCGTAGGTATCATCCGAAGTCAGCTGACCACGGATTACCTCCACCAGCTGCATCACCGGGGCCGGGTTGAAGAAGTGGATGCCCACCACCCTATCGGGCCGTCGTGTGGCGCTGGCAAGCTCGGTGATGGATAGCGAGGAGGTGTTAGTGCCGATAACCGCCGTGGGCTTGCAGATGGCATCCAGCTCGCGCAGCACCCCCTTCTTCACCTCCATATCCTCGGCTATCGCCTCTATCACCAGGTCGCAGTCCTCCAGATCGGCGTAGCTCAGCGTAGTTTTCTGCCTCGCCAGGCAGGCCGTGCTATCATCAGCCTTCAGCTTGCCCTTCTCCACTAGCCGAGCCAGATTCCGCGTGATTCCTGCCGTCGCGCGCTCCAGTGAGGCCACCGAACGCCCCTTCTGCAGCACCTCTAGCCCGCTCTGTATCAACGCCTGCACTATCCCACTCCCCATAGTGCCCGTGCCCACTACGCAAATCCTCATGGTCTCAGTAATTCAGATGCTTAATTAGCGCGAAAAACGGTGCGAAAGTAGCCGCCGTCACTCCAAACAGATTGGTATACATTGAAACGTTAATATCTATAATATTTTAATATGGTAACATCAATAATTATACCCTTTTGCTCCTTTTAGAATTAATTGAATCCTCAACAATCTGAATGACAACGCTGTAAAACTCTCGCCCCCTCTCTTTGGTAGAATGCTCTCGCTATTTATTCTCCAGCCTCGCCTCCCGTTTCTGCAAAAATGCCTCCATGGCCTCCTTCTGGTCGTGCGTGGTGAAGCAGAGGCTGAACTGCAGGCTTTCGATCTCGTTGGCCGAATCGAAATCCACTTCCAATCCCTGGTTTAGCGCCTCCTTCACCCGACGGATGGCTATAGGGGCCTTGCCCGCAATGAGCCTTGCGGTAGCCAGCGCCTCATTCTCCAATTCCTCAGGTTCTACCACCCTATTCACCAGCCCTATACGGAGCGCCTCGTCAGCCTTCACCATCCTGGCGGTGTAGAGCATCTCGGCAGCCATGCCGCGCCCTATGAGCCGGGGCAACCGCTGCGTACCCGCGTAGCCCGGCGTGATGCCCAACCCCACCTCTGGTTGGGCGAATACCGCCTTAGTGGAGGCGTAGCGGAAGTCGCAGGCCATAGCCAGCTCACACCCCCCGCCCAGCGCGTAGCCATTCACCACCGCGATCACCGGCACTGGAAACCGTTCTATAGCACGGAATACCGCCGAGCCATAGCGGCCAAACTCCAAACCTTGCGCTGCATCCATCGGCTGCATAGTGGCGATGTCTGCCCCGGCCACAAAGGCCTTGCCCTCGCCCGTGAGCAGCACTACACGGAGAGCCGCCTCGCTGCGCAATTGCGTAAAGGCCGCCTCCAGCTCCCGCAGCACCGTCCAGTCCAGCGCATTCAGCACCCGGGGCCTGCTGATCCGCACCCAGCAGATAGCACCGCCATCTACCCGCTCGAGCTTCATTGTGGAGTATTCCATGGCATAGGAGGTTTAGTTGAAAAAAGTTCCCGAACCCGCTGATTGATAAACCCGCAAAAATCCCGCTTGCCCGCCACCGCAAAGGTAGCCTTTTCCTTATTGCGATTAGAAAATTTTAATCAATCCCTTACATTTCTCGAAGAACGTAGCGACGCGGCGTGCCGCGTCGGATATATCGAAATCCGTATGCTGCCCCGTTACTTGCCCCTCCTCCCTGGGCAGCGGCAGCTTGCCACCTCTTGAGCAGGAAATCGCATGAACACAGCCCATAGCATAGGGGTGATGCGTAGGGGTAGGGCCGAGCAACGCGAGGGCCCGCCCTTCCCGTCCCCCCTCGGCCAAGCATGCGTTTATCTGATATCTTTTGCTACGTGTATTGCTGGTCAAATGGTTCACTCCGTAGTTGCGGCGAAAAGAGGAGAGCGCACGACATCGGGACAAGATGGCAGGCATAGGAACTGGAGTGGGCTGGTATAGGAAGGAAGTGGGCAGGCATAGGGGTAGAGTGGCAGGCATAGGAAGGACGTGGGCAGGTATATGAGGTAGAGTGGGCAGGCAACTTTCGGCCTACCCCTACGGATGGGCGGATACCCGCTGCGTCCAATGCTCCCCTACCCGATGGGCAGGGATGGGACATCTGCAATAGCCCGTATGCGCACCAAATGTCAGGGAGTTCCTCTTCCTTTTTCCGCAACTAAAATCTTTTTAATCAATCGCTTTACATTTATCGAAAACCCTTAGATACAGCCCATTGCGTAGGAGTAATACGTAGGGGCGGTGCCGAGCAACGCGAGTGCCCGCCCTTTCCCTCCTGTTTCCCGCAATTAAAATCCTTTTAATTAATCACTTGCATTTCTCGAAGACCGTAGCGACGCGGCGTGCCGCGTCGGCCAAGCCCGCATCTATCGAAATCCGTATGCTGCCCCGTTCTTGCCATCACCCCTCTTCCTGGGCAGCGGCAGCATGCCACCCTTGGGCTGGAAATCGCATGGACACAGCCCATTGCGTAGGGTGATACGTAGGGGCGGTGCCGAGCAACGCGAGTGCCCGCCCTTTCCCTCCCGCGTCGGATAATCAAAATCCGTATGCTGCGCCGCTCTGTTGCCGCCCTTCCCAACCCACCCCGCCCCGCAACGGTTAAGCAGCGTAAAAAATCGCCCAATCGAAAATATGGGAGCGAACCTCCCCCGCAGTGGTCGTAGCCATTACGTTCCACCGTAAGAGGTCAGCTCGCTCCCATACGCATAGCATTAAGTCCGCTCGCCGGCAAGATTCCCACTGCTCCGCGGCAAGCATTGCCGGGTTCTACTTGCGCAGCTTGGCCAAGCGCTCGGTGAGTAGCGGCACTATCTTATGGAGATCGCCAACTATCCCGAGGTCGGCCACCCCGAATATTGGGGCGTCCTTGTCCTTGTTCACCGCGATGATGTAGTCAGACTCCTCCATCCCGGCCAGATGCTGGATAGCACCCGAGATCCCGAGGGCGAAGTAGCACGCTGGGCGTACCGTTTTCCCGGTTTGCCCCACCTGCCTGTCATGCGGCATCACGCCAGCATCTACCATGGCGCGCGATGAGGATACCTGGGCATTCATGGTGGCAGCCAGCGCCTCAAGCTTGGCGAATCCCTCCTTAGAGCCAACCCCGCGGCCTCCAGACACCAGGATCTTCGCCTCGGTGATATCCACCTTGTCATTACCCTTCACCACCTCTTCCAGCACCTTCACCTGGAACTTAGAGGCATCGAATGGCACATCCACCTTGGTTACCACGCCCTTCCGGTTGGCGTCGGGCTGCATACGCTTCATCACGCCCGGGCGCACGGTGGCTATTTGCGGGCGATGCTCGGTGCAGATAATGGTGGCCATCAGGTTCCCCCCAAAGGCCGGGCGGGTCATCTGCAGGTCGCCCGTTTCACCCACATCCAGCTTGGTGCAGTCAGCCGTAAGCCCCGTTACGTTGCGCGCCGAGAGCCGTGGCCCCAGATCTCGCCCGATGGTGGTGGCGCCTATTAGCACCACGCTGGGCTTGAATTGCTTAATAATGTGGGTTATGGCCTGCGCGTAGGGCTCGGTGGTGTAGACCTTTAGGCAGTCGTTCTCCACCAGTAGCACCTCATCGGCCCCCGCGGCTATAAGCTGCTTGGCCTGCTCGGCCACGCCAGCCCCCAGGAGGGCAGCGCACACCTTCTCGCCCGTGGTGTTGGCCAGCTCTCTAGCCTTACCTAGTAACTCAAAGGCCACATTCTGCAGCTTGCCACCACGCTGCTCCGCGAATACTACAATACCCTTATACTCCTTCTTATCCATGGCGGTAAGCTAGATGATGAATTTTTCCTGTAACTTGGCAACTATCAGGTCGGCAGCCTCCTCTGGCGTAAGCTCATGCAGCTCGCCCGGGGCCTTGGCGCCCTTGGAGAACGATTTGAAGACCTTGGTAGGCGAGCCCTTCAGCCCGAGCTTTGCCTCGTCCACGTCTATATTGTCGGCGCTCCAGACCTTCGTTTCCTTCTGGTAGGCCTCTATAATGCCCGGCACGCTCATGTAGCGGGCCTCCTTCACGGGCACCACCGCCGTGAGCAGGCAGGGCATCGGCACCTCTACGCGCTGGTAGCCATCCTCTGTGGCCTTGCGAACCTCCAGCTTCCCCTTGCCGTCGTACTTGAGATCCTCCACGTAGGTAACCTGCGGCAGCCCGAGGTGCTCGGCAATCTGGGGCCCCACCTGCGCCGTATCGCCATCTATAGCCTGCCGTCCTGTAATCACCAGGTCGTACTTCAGCGTGCGGATAGCGCCGGCCAGCGCATTGGAGGTCGCCAGGGTGTCGGCCCCCGCAAATTTCCGGTCGCTCAGGTGTATCGCATCATCCGCGCCCATGGCAAACGCCTCGCGCAGGATATCATCAGCCTGGGGCGGGCCCATGGTGATCACCGTCACGTGCGCACCGTACTGATCCTTAAGGCGTAGGGCCAACTCTAGCCCCCCCTTGTCATCGGGGTTCATGATGCTCGGCACCCCTTCGCGGATTATGGTACCCTTCACAGGATCGATACGCACCTCAGTGGTATCGGGCACCTGCTTAATGCAAACTACTATATTCATCGCGCTCAAATTCTTTTAGCAAATAGTTAACACCCAGGCTACTTCAGCAGGTTTGCCGATATCACCATCCGTTGAACCTCCGAAGTCCCCTCGTAGATCTCGGTGATCTTCGCATCGCGCATCATCCGTTCTATGGGGTAATCGCGCGTGTAGCCATACCCCCCGAAGAGCTGCACCGCCTTGGTGGTAACCTCCATAGCCGTCTCGGCCGCGAAGAGCTTGCAGTAGGCCGCGGGCACTGAATAGGGAAGCTGGGAATCCTTGCTCCAAGCCGCCGCGCGCACCAGGTAACGGGAGGCCTGCACACGGGTCTGCATGTCGGCCAGCTGGAACTGGGTGTTCTGGAACTTGGAGAGCGACTTGCCGAACTGCTTGCGCTCCTTCACGTACTGCACCGTCTCATCCATAGCCCCCTGGGCAATACCCAGCGCCTGCGAGGCAATGCCGATACGCCCGCCGTCGAGGGTTTTCATCGCGATGGTAAAGCCCTTCCCCTCGCGTCCCAGCAGGTTCTCCTTCGGCACTATACAATCCTCAAAGATCAGCTCGCAGGTAGCCGAACCCCTGATACCCAGCTTCTTCTCCTCCTTACCCACCGAAAAACCCTTCATCCCCTTCTCCACTATGAAGGCCGAGATGCCGTGCGTACCCTGGCTCTTGTCCGTCATGGCGAACACCACGAATACATGGGCTGCCGAGGCGTTGGTTATGAACACCTTAGATCCGTTCAGCACGTAGTGGTCGCCATCGAGTACCGCCGTGGTCTGCTGCCCCGCGGCATCGGTACCCGCGTTGGGCTCGGTAAGGCCAAAGGCGCCTACCCACTCGCCGCTGCAGAGCTTGGGCATGTACTTCATGCGCTGCTCCTCGGTGCCGAACTCAAAGATGGGATTCACGCAAAGGCTCGTGTGCGCGCTCACCACAACCCCCGTGGCGGCACACACCCGCGAGATCTCCTCTACGGCCATCGAGTACATCACATTCGTACCCCCAGCACCGCCGTACTCCTTGGGGAAGGGGATACCCATGATCCCGAGCTTGCCCATCTTCTCCACCGTTTCGTAGGGGAAGCGCTCCTGCTCGTCGAGCTCGGCGGCAAGCGGCTTCACCTCGTTCTGCGCGAACGAGCGGAGCATCTGCAGGTACAGCTGCTCAGTTTTCGACAACGAAAAATCCATCCTTCTATCCTTTTAGTAATTAAACCTCGTCTCGAAGAACGCTCTCAATGATCCCAAACCTCGCAGGCCCAAGCTTTGCCCAGGCCGTAATGCGGGAGGCCCTCCCTGCGCAAACGCTCCCTCCCCGCCCCCCTAGCCCAGCTCCCAACACCGCAATACACCCGCGAAGTTAGTAAAAATTCCCGTTCCGCAATACATCTACGCGCTTTTTAATGCCGCCCGCGCCGCACCCATCTAATCGCGACGCGAAGGTTAAGACTGCGATGCGGCACGCCACGTCGCTACTAATGCCATGCGATTGCTCGTGCCGTGTATTTGCAGGAGCCCCCCAACATCGCAACGCAAGCCGCCCGCACCGCAAGCGAATCACCACGGAGCAGGCAGTGGCTACAATTCCGCAATCCCCCAATGCAGGCTAGAAATCCTTA